>NZ_JARGEF010000298.1:0-8559 GCF_033794725.1 Streptomyces sp. ID05-39B
CGGCCGCCCCGCCGGCGCGGGGGCCGACGGGGCGGCCGGGGCTGCCGGAGCCGCGGGTGCGGCGGGCGCCTCGGGCTGCTGTGCCGTCGGCGGCTTGGGGGAGGCCGGCCGCGGTGCGGCCGGACCCGGACGGGCCGCCTGCGCCGGTGAGGGCGCCGCGGGCCTGGGGGCTGCCTTGCGCGGGGCGGGCTTGCCGCTGCCGCCCTGGAAGGCGTCAGTCAGCTTGCGTACAACGGGCGCTTCGATGGTCGAAGACGCCGAACGGACGAATTCACCGAGTTCCTGGAGCTTGGCCATGACGACCTTGCTCTCCACCCCGAACTCCTTGGCGAGTTCGTATACCCGGACCTTAGCCACTTCGCTCCTTTTAGGTCCGGGTGTGTCCGGACCGTCGCTACTTCATGGGCGTACTCATCGCGTGCTCATCGAGTGCTCATCGCAATCTCGACCTACTTCCAACTCGCGGGGTACCAGAGCCGCACGGAGGTTCCGTGCGACGCCTTCTTACGGTGTTGCCTTCTCGGCAACGGTCGTCTGCTCGACGTACTGGCGCAACGCCTTTGTGTCGAGCGCTCCCGGGGCTCGCAACGCCCTCGTGAACGCCCGGCGGCGTACCGCCTGATCGAGACAGACCAGGGCGGGATGCACGTACGCACCCCGGCCGGGCAGCGTACCGCGAGGATCGGGGACGCATGCGTCCTTGATCGCCACAGTGCGCAGCAGTTCCGTCTTGGCCGCTCGCTCCCGGCACCCCAGACAGGTGCGCTCAGGGCATGCTCTGGTGTGCGTCCGGCCAGACACAGTTAAGTCTACCTCCCCGCGGCGACCTCACCCCTTCGGGGCAGCGGTCGAACAGTTGCCGCGCGTATAACTGACGTGATCTGAGCGTGCTGCGGCTTGGATCTATTCCCGGATCTCATCCCCGGGCTGCTCGGTGTCGGGCCGGATGTCGATCCGCCAGCCGGTCAGACGGGCGGCGAGGCGGGCGTTCTGGCCCTCCTTGCCGATCGCCAGCGACAGCTGGTAGTCCGGCACCGTCACGCGCGCGGAGCGGGCCGCCATGTCGACGACCTCGACCTTGGACACCCGGGCCGGCGACAGGGCGTTCGCCACCATCTCGGCCGGGTCGTCCGACCAGTCGACGATGTCGATCTTCTCGCCGCTCAGCTCGGCCATGACATTGCGCACACGGCCGCCCATGGGGCCGATACAGGCACCCTTGGCGTTCAGACCCGACCGGGTGGACCGTACGGCGATCTTGGTGCGGTGGCCGGCCTCGCGGGCGATGGCGGCGATCTCGACGGACCCGTCGGCGATCTCCGGCACCTCCAGCGCGAACAGCTTCTTCACCAGGTTGGGGTGCGTGCGCGAGAGCGTCACGGACGGACCGCGCACACCCTTCGCCACCCGCACGACGTACGACCGCAGCCGCAGACCGTGCGAATAGGTCTCGCCCGGGACCTGCTCCTGCACCGGCAGGATGGCCTCGAGCTTGCCGATGTCGACGAGCACGTTCTTCGGGTCGCGGCCCTGCTGGACCACGCCGGTGACGATGTCGCCCTCACGGCCCGCGTACTCGCCGAGCGTCGCGTCGTCCTCGGCGTCGCGCAGACGCTGGAGGATGACCTGCTTGGCCGTGCTGGCGGCGATGCGGCCGAAGTCGGACGGGGTGTCGTCGAACTCGCGGGGCTCCTGACCCTCCTCGAGGTCTTCGGGGTCCTCCTTCGCCCACACGGTCACATGACCGGATTCCCGGTCGAGCCGCACGCGCGCGTGGCGGCGGCTTCCCTCGGTGCGGTGGTAGGCGATGAGGAGGGCCGACTCGATCGCCTCGACCAGCAGGTCGAAGGAGATCTCCTTCTCCCGCACCAAGCCCCGCAGGGCACTCATGTCGATGTCCACGGCTACGCCTCCTCCTCTTCCTTCATGTCCTTGTCGACGTCACTGTTGACGTCGCTGTCCTTGCGGTTGAACTCGACCTGGACGCGGGCCTTGTCGATGTCGGCGAAGGCGAGCCTGCGGGCGGTGGCCTTGCGGCCCTTCACTCCGGGCACCTCGGCATCGAGGCCGTCGTCGTCCACGTCGAGGATGCGGGCGACGATCTCGCCGCCCTCGTGGAGCTGGAACTTCACCAGGCGGCCCGTGGCACGCACGTAGTGACGGTGTTCGGTGAGGGCGCGTTCAGCGCCCGGGGTGCCGACCTCGAGGGTGTACTCGCCCTCGCCCATCGCGTCGCTCTCGTCGAGCTTCGCCGAGAGCGCGCGGCTCACATCGGCGATCTGGTCCAGGTCCGCTCCGGTGTCGGAGTCGACGATCACGCTCAGCACCCGCTTGCGACCGACGGAGTCCACGGCGATCTCTTCGAGGTCCAGTCCCTGGGAGGTGACGAGCGGTTCGAGCAGTTCTCGCAGCCTCTCGCTCTGGGTGGTGCTCATCCGGGTGACTCCTCGGCCGCGTGTGCTGTTGTGGGATGGGGCGCGTGTCTGATCAAAGGGTATCCGGTCGCGGGGTGTGTTGCCGTCCACCGAGTGGCCCCACCGGCGCACGACGACTCCTGCCGACGCCCGGCGGCTCTCACCGGGAGGGGCGGTGCCGGTGAGTGGTGCGGGGCCGGGGCGCGGGTACGGTGATCACGGGCCTGCCCGTGCGTGATCGGCCCGTGATCGGTTCCTTTCGTACGAGATTCCCCGAGGACGTCTGCCGTGCCGTTCCCGCCGCCTGTGCGCACCCTCTCCGGGCCGCGCCGAAGAACTCTGCTCGCCTCGGCCGCCGGGGCCGCCCTGATGGCCGGGTGCTCCTCCGGCGCGGGGGGATCCGGGAAGGAGAAGCCGGGCGCCGGCCCGTCGGCGTCGGCACAGGAGCGTGCACGCGCGCGTGCGGCCTCGGACAGTGCGGGGCTGCTGGAGCGCTACGACGCCGTCCTCGCCGTCCATCCGGCGCTGACGGCACGGCTGGCACCCCTGCGGGCGGAGGTCGCACGGCATGTGACGGCGTTCGGGGGCACGGAGCGGGGCACCACGACGTCACCGTCGGCATCCGCATCCGCCTCCGCCTCCGTCTCGGCATCCGCCTCCGCCTCCGCTTCTCCGGGTGTCCCGTCCGCGCCGGCCGTCGCCGTTCCGGCGAACGCCAAGGACGCGCTCGCCGACCTGGCCGGCGCCGAGCGGGCCCTCTGCGACCTCAGGGTCGCGGCGCTCGTGGACCTGCCGGGCGAGCCGGCCCGACTGCTGGCCTCGGTGGCGGCTTCCGGGGCGGCGCACGCGTACCTGCTCAACGAGGGGGCCCGATGAGCGAGCGGAACACCGGTGAGCTGACGGCCCTCCAGGCGTCGCTGGCAGCAGAGCACGCGGCGGTGTACGGCTACGGAGTGGTCGGCGCCCGCATCAGCGAGGAACGGCGCACGCAGGCTCGGGCGGCGTACGACGCCCATCGGGCGCGCCGGGACGCGCTCGCGCGTGAAGTGCGCGACCTGGGCACCGAGCCCATCGCCGCGAGCGCCGCGTACGCCCTGCCGTTCGCGGTACCCGACTCCGCCGCGGCGGTCCGGCTCGCCGCCGAACTGGAGGAACGCGTCGCCGGCGTCTACTCCGACCTGGTCCGGGCGGCCACCGGTGCGCGGCGCCGCGAGGCCGCCGAGGCGCTGCGGGAGGCGGCGGTCCGCGCGGTGCGCTGGCGCGGCGGGAGCGTAGCCTTCCCTGGTCTCGCCGAGCGGGCCGATGCCGGGAGCGACCCGGCCGCCACGGGTGCCGGGGCCCCGGCGACGAAGGCGGGATCGGCAGAGCCGACACCGCCGCACACCCCCACACCGCCGGCGTAGGCCGGAGCAGGAAAGGACGACTCGCGTATGGCTTTCGAACCGCCGCAGCGTCTGGTCAGGGCGCTCGGTGAGAGCGCTCCGGACGGTGACGACTGGTTGGAGAAGCTGCCGGAGACGGTCCAAGGGGCCGTCGCGCAAAGCGAGTTGACCGTCGAGCGGGTGCAGGTGCCCGGTGGCCGCAGCAGCCTGGTGGTGCTGGTGCGGTGCGCCGACGGGACCCCGGCCGTGCTGAAGCTGGCCCCGCCCCGGTTCCGGCCGGAGGCGGAGCGGGCCGCGCTCACCCAGTGGGACGGCCTGGGCGCCGTACAGCTGCTGGCGGGGCCCGTGGGCGAAGGGGTGCTTCTGCTGGAGCGGCTGCATCCGGACGTGTCGGTGCGGTCGTTGCCGGAGGCCAAGGCGCTGCTGGAGGCGGCGGGGACGCTGCGGCGGCTGTGGGTGGAACCGCCGGCCGGGCCTGTGTTCGAGACGGTGGCCGAGCGGACCGGCCGGCAGGCCGAGGCGATGCGTGCGCGGGCCGACGCGGAGGTGGCGCCGCTCGTCGACGCGGCGCTCGCGGCCCGCGAGGAGCTGCTGGCGGCGCCGCCCGAGCACCGGCTGCTGCACGGGACGTTCCGGCAGAGCAAGGTGCTCGCGGGGGAACGGATGCCGTGGCTGGCCGTGGGGCCGGACCCGGTGGTCGGTGAGTGCGCCTTCGACCTCGCGCGGCTGGTCCGGGACCGGGTGGAGGACCTGATCGCCTCCCCGTCGGGGGCGGCGACGACCCGGCGGCGGGTGAAGCGGCTCGCGGAGTCGCTGGAGGTGGACCAGGAGCGGCTGCGGGGCTGGACGCTGTTCCGGGCGGTGGAGTCGGGCGTACGGGCACTGCGCGTGGGGCGGCCCAGGGACGCGGAGCTGTTGCTGGAGTTCGCGGGTTGGGTGTAGGCCCGGGGCGGATGCGGGTAGGCCCGGGGCGGGGTGTCTGAAGAGCACCCCGCCCGCACGCCTCGGCTGCTACGCGGTCGTGAGGCGGGCGATGGCCTCGTCCACCGTCAGTTCCTCGCGCTCGCCGGTCCTGCGGTCCTTCAGTTCCAGGACGCCCTCGGCGGAACGGCGGCCGGCGACCAGGATCTTCGGTACGCCGATCAGCTCGGAGTCGGTGAACTTCACGCCCGGCGAGACCCCGGCCCGGTCGTCGACCAGGACGCGCAGACCGGCCGCCCGCAGCTTCTCCGAGACGTCGAGGGCCAGTTCGGTCTGCAGGGCCTTGCCCGCGGCGACCACGTGCACATCGGCCGGGGCGACCTCGGCGGGCCAGCACAGGCCCTTGTCGTCGGCGCTCTGCTCGGCGAGGGCCGCGACCGCGCGGGAGACGCCGATGCCGTACGAGCCCATGGTGACGCGGACCGGCTTGCCCTGCTGGCCGAGGACGTCGAGCTTGAGGGCGTCGGCGTACTTGCGGCCCAGCTGGAAGATGTGGCCGATCTCGATGGCGCGGTCCAGCTTGAGGCCGGTGCCGCAGTTGGGGCAGGGGTCGCCCTCGCGGACGACCACGACGTCGACATAGGCGTCGACCTCGAAGTCACGGCCCGCGACGACGTTCTTCGCGTGCGTGTGCTCCTTGTTGGCGCCCGTGATCCACGCGGTACCCGGCGCCACGCGCGGGTCGGCGAGGTAGGTGACCTTCTCCAGGCCCTGCGGGCCGACGTAGCCGCGGACCAGGTCGGGGCGGCCCACGAAGTCCTCGGCGGTGACCAGCTCGACGGTGGCCGGCGCGAAGTGCGCCTCGACCTTGCCGAGGTCGACCTCACGGTCCCCGGGCACGCCGACGGCGACGATCTCGCCGTCCACCTTGACCAGGAGGTTCTTCAGCGTGGCGGAGGCCGGCACGCCGAGGGACGCGGCGAGGGTCTCGATGGTCGGGGTGTCCGGGGTCGGGATCTCCTCGGCCGCGGGCACGGCGGAGCCGTCGACCGGCTCCGACTGGTAGGTGATCGCCTCGGTGTTGGCCGCGAAGTCGCAGTTCGGGCAGTCGGCGAAGGTGTCCTCGCCGGCCTCGGCCGGTGCGAGGAACTCCTCCGACTTCGAGCCGCCCATGGCGCCCGCGGTCGCCGCGCAGATGCGGTAGTCCAGGCCCAGACGCGCGAACACCTTCTGGTAGGCCTCGCGGTGCAGGGCGTAGGACTTGGCCAGGCCCTCGTCCTCGGTGTCGAAGGAGTAGGAGTCCTTCATGAGGAACTCGCGGCCGCGCAGGATGCCGGCGCGGGGGCGGGCCTCGTCACGGAACTTGTTCTGGATCTGGTAGAGGATGACCGGCAGGTCCTTGTAGGACGTGCACTGGTCCTTGACCAGGAGGGTGAAGATCTCCTCGTGGGTGGGGCCGAGGAGGTAGTCGCCGCCCCTGCGGTCCTTCAGGCGGAACAGCTCGGGGCCGTACTCGTCCCAGCGGCCGGTCGCCTCGTACGGCTCCTTCGGCAGCAGGGCGGGGAGCAGTACCTCCTGGGCGCCGATCGCGTCCATCTCCTCGCGGACGATCCGCTCCACGTTGGCGAGGACCTTCCTGCCCAGCGGCAGCCAGCTCCAGACGCCGGCGGCGGTGCGGCGGACGTAGCCGGCGCGGACGAGGAGCTTGTGGCTGAGGACCTCGGCGTCCGCCGGGTCGTCGCGCAGCGTCTTCGCCATCAACTGGGACATGCGCTGGACCGGTGCGTTGGCCATGGTGTACGAACTCCTGCCGATCGGGATCCCCCCGCTCGAACCGGGCCGAGAGTGGGGAGGGTGCTGGCTAGGAGGTTAGCCGGGAGCCCCGCGCGGCCGGAAATCCGTTACGCGCGGCGCAGCGGCAGGGGGGCGCCCATCACGGCGTACGGGCGGGGCGCGCTGGGGAAGAGGACACGGCGGGCGAGGTCCTGGTAGCCCAGGGAGTGGTAGAGCGCTCGGGCGGGGCTGTCGATGTCGATCGCGGAGAGGATCGAGCGGGGCTGGGCCGCGGTGTCGGTGATCGTGGTGATCAGGGCCCGGCCGGCGCCACGGTTCTGGTAGGCCGGGTGGACGTGGAGTTCGGTGATGACGAAGGAGTCGTCGAGCCAGGCGTCGTTGCCGTTGGCCCGGAGGTAGGGCTCGACGACGGTGGACCACCAGTGGGCGCGGTCGTTGGGCATGCCGTAGACGAAGCCGGCGAGCCGGTCTCCGACGGTCGCGCCGTACGCTCTCGCACCCGGGTTGGCCATGTGGCGCAGGACGATCTGTCTGCGGACGGCCACCTCGTCCGGGCCGAGTCCGAAGGCCACGGCTTGCACTGCGAGGGCCTCGTCCACGCGCGCGGGAAGGTCCAAGGGGCCGATGACGAGGTCCATGGCGGGAGCCTACAGGGGGGTTTGGGGCGGTCGGCGGGTGTGGAGCGGATGCCGGTCCGGCAGCGTGCCGCACAACGTTCAGAACAAGACGCTCATGAACGCGCCGACCTCTTGGAAGCCAACCCTGCGGTACGTCCGCCGCGCCGCCGTGTTGAAGTCGTTGACGTAGAGACTGACGACCGGGGCGATGTCCGCCAGCGCATAACGCAGTACGGCCGCCATGCCGGGGGCGGCCAGGCCCCTCCCCCGGTACTCCGGGGCCACCCATACGCCCTGGACCTGGCACGCCCTGGGCGTGGCCGCGCCGATCTCGGCCTTGAAGACGACCCGGCCCCGGTCGTCGACGCGGGCGAACGAGCGGCCGGCGCCGACGAGTTCGGCGACCCGCGCCTGGTACAGCAGGCCGCCGTCGCCTGCCATCGGGGAGACGCCGACCTCCTCGGTGAACATCGCCACGCACGCCGGCATGATCGTGTCCATCTCGTCCTTGCGGATACGGCGCACGTACGGGTCCGGGGCGATGTCGTCGGGCAGGCGGTCCGTGACCATCAGGGGCTGGCGGGTGCGGACCTCGCGGGCGGGGCCCCAGTGCGGTTCGAGCAGGCGCCACAGCAGGGCGGTGGCGTCGGCGGGGCCCACGATGGAGGAGCAGCGGCGGCCCGCCCGGCGGGCACGGTCGGCGAAGGCGCGGACCGCGCGGGGAGTGGCGCAGATCGGGACCAGGTTGGCGCCCGCGTAACAGAGGGACGTCAGCATGCCGTCCTCGTACCAGCCCCACATCTCGCCGCCGAGCCGCCACGGGTCCAGGCCCGCGACCTGCACCCGCGAGGTCACGAAGGCGTTCGTCACCGGCTCACGGTCGAGGACGGCGAGGGCGGCGTCCAGGTCGCTCGGTTCGAGGACCCGGGAGGTGGTCTGCGTCAACACGTGCGGGGCCTCACACTGGGGTCTGCCTGATCTCCGCACTGTACCCGCCCAAAATGTGCGGCGCCGCCCGTCCGGCGGGCCTCTGTGCTACCAACGGCACATGATCTTGCAGACCGAGAGAACCGACGCGCGTACGTGGCCGCGGGAGCAGTTGGCGGAGCTTTTCAGCGAGGGCTTTCCGGCGTTCATCACCGCCGACCCCGTGAGCAAGGAGTACATAGGCCGGGTGCGGGAGTGGTTCGCCGACTTCGATCTGATGCTGACCGACGAGGACGGGGTGCCGGTCGCCGGCGGCTGGGGCGTGCCGGTCCGCTGGGACGGGCGGGCCGACACCCTCCCTTGCGGATACAGCCAGAGCCTCGTCCGGGCCGTCGAGGGGCGTGAGCAGGGCCTCGCGCCGGACACCCTCGTGATCTGCGGGGCGATCGTCAGCCCGTCGCTGAAGGGGCGACGGGCTGACGATCGCCCCGCAGATCACGAGGG
>NZ_JARGEF010000299.1:0-8468 GCF_033794725.1 Streptomyces sp. ID05-39B
TTTTTTGGCTCGGAAATGTTTATAAAGACCAGCCGCCACGCCAACCCGTCCGACGGCCACCGAACGCACGCACACCAACCGGTCCACCGGCCAGCGATCGCTCACACATCAGCCGGGCCGCCTGCCTTCCGGCCGACGCGCCGAGCCGTTCCCTGGTGCTCCCGCAGCACCGTCCCGACTCTCCGGCCGCCACACCTCGCCGTGGGACGCCCCGCGGCCGCCGCGCCCAGAACACGTGGCCCCTTGCCCCCGGGGGGCCTTGCCTCCCGCTCTCGCGCAACTCGCCCGCGCACACACGCCGAAGGCCCCCAACCTGATGGTTGGGGGCCTTCGTACTGGTGGGGCTAACAGGATTTGAACCTGTGGCCTCATCCTTATCAGGGATGCGCTCTAACCAACTGAGCTATAGCCCCGCCGCGCTCTGCGGTGTATGTCCCGCGCGCTGACCCCTGAAGATTAGCGCACGACGTGGGCAGTCCCAAAATCGGTTGTCGGCGGAGGTTTGGAACGACGCCGACGGCTGAGTCACTCGTCTTCGGCGAGGGTCAGCTCGACGCCGCCCACGAAGCCCGCGGAGAGGTTGTAGATGAACGCGCCGAGCGTCGCGAGAGCCGTCGCGAGGACGACGTCGATGACCGCGATGATCGTCGTGAACAGCAGCACGTTGGGCAGGGACAGGAAGGACTGGAGGTCGAAGCCGTTCGACTCGTTGGAGCCGGTCGCCTCCGAGATCGTGCCGCCGACCGTCGAGAAGACGCCCATCGCGTCCATGACCATCCACAGGACGGCCGACGCGATGATCGTGCAGATCCCCAGCGCGATGGAGAGCAGGAAGCTGACCTTCATCACCGACCACGGGTCGGCCTTCGCCACCCGCAGCCGCGCCTTACGCACCCGGGGTGTGGTCCGGGCGCCGGTGCGCGGTCGGCGGACCGCTCCGGCCGGGGCGGGAGTCGAGTAGGCCTGCGGCGGATGGTAGGCGCCGGCGGGCTGCTGTCCCTGGCGTTCGCCGGGCAGCGGGGAGGCCTGCTGGGCCTCAGGGCCGGCCTTGCCCGTGCCGGCCGCGTACTGCTGGGTCTGCGGACCTCGGGTGTCCGTCACAGTTCCCCCCTGGGATCCATGCGTGTCGGGCGAGTGCGAGTCTTTCGCGGATGACTTGATCGCCTGGAGGTTGGTCGTGTGCGGATCTGTCGCGCGCGCGTCGGCCGTCCGGGTGTCGGCCCCCCGCCCGTCGGTGGGCCGCGCCTGGGTCGTACGCGCATCCTTGTTCACCGCGGCGGAGCCACGGCTGCCGTCCGTTTCCGTACCGGCAGAGGTACCGGCCGAAGGGTCGGCAGAGGTGCCGGCCGATGTTCCGACCGAACCGGCGCCCGTGGCTCCGCTCACGATGACTCACTCCTCGTGCTACTCGGTCGAGGGCGCCTCACCCTCGTCCGTGCCGCTGGTCGCGGCGTCCTCGACGGTCTCGTCGGCGGCTACGTCGCCGTCGATCTCCACCGCCTCGCGCCCCGCCTCGGCGTTACGTGCAATACCGACCACGGCATCGCGCTTGCCCAGGTTGATCAGTTGGACGCCCATGGTGTCACGGCCCGTCTCCCTGACCTCGTTGACTCGCGTACGAATCACACCGCCGGACAGCGAGATGGCGAGGATCTCGTCCGTCTCCTCGACGATCAGCGCGCCGACCAGCGAACCGCGGTCCTCCACGATCTTGGCGGCCTTGATGCCCAGGCCACCGCGACCCTGGACGCGGTACTCGTCGACGTTGGTCCGCTTCGCGTACCCACCGTCTGTGGCAGTGAACACGAACGTACCGGGTCGAACAACATTCATCGAGAGCAGCTCGTCGCTCGAACGGAAACTCATGCCCTTGACGCCCGAGGTGGCACGACCCATCGGGCGCAGAGTGTCGTCCGACGCGGTGAACCTGATCGATTGGGCCTTCTTGCTGATCAGCAGTAGATCATCATCGGCCGAGACGAGTTCGGCTCCGATCAGTTCGTCGTCGGATCCGTCCTCCCGCTCCCGCAGGTTGATCGCGATGACACCGCCGGAACGCGGCGAATCGTAATCCTTCAGAGGCGTCTTCTTGACCAGACCGCCCTTGGTGGCCAGGACCAGGTACGGCGCCGCCTCGTAGTCGCGGATCGCGAGGATCTCGGCGATCGACTCGTCCGGCTGGAATGCCAGCAGGTTCGCCACGTGCTGTCCACGCGCGTCGCGTCCCGCGTCGGGAAGCTCGTAGGCCTTCGCGCGGTAGACGCGGCCCTTGTTGGTGAAGAACAGCAGCCAGTGGTGCGTGGTGGAGACGAAGAAGTGGTCGACGATGTCGTCCTCCTTCAGCTTCGCGCCCCGCACGCCCTTGCCACCGCGCTTCTGCGCCCGGTAGTCGTCGGCCTTGGTCCGCTTGACGTAGCCACCGCGCGTGACGGTGACGACGATGTCCTCCTCGGCGATGAGGTCCTCGATGGACATGTCACCGTCGTAGGGGATCAGCTGGGTCTTGCGGTCGTCACCGTACTTCTCGACGATCGCGGCCAGCTCGGCGCTGACGATGCCGCGCTGGCGGACCGGCGAGGCGAGGATCGCGTTGTACTCGGTGATCTTCGCCTGGAGCTCGTCGTGCTCCTGGACGATCTTCTGACGCTCCAGGGCGGCCAGTCGGCGCAGCTGCATCTCGAGGATGGCGTTCGCCTGGATCTCGTCGATCTCCAGCAGCGCCATCAGGCCCGTGCGCGCGATGTCGACGGTGTCGCTGCGCCGGATCAGCGCGATGACGTCGTCGATGGCGTCCAGGGCCTTCAGCAGGCCGCGCAGGATGTGCGCCCGCTCCTCGGCCTTGCGCAGCCGGAACTTCGTACGGCGGACGATGACCTCGATCTGGTGCGTCACCCAGTGGCGGATGAACGCGTCCAGGGACAGCGTGCGCGGCACTCCGTCGACCAGCGCCAGCATGTTGGCACCGAAGTTGGTCTGGAGGTCGGTGTGCTTGTACAGGTTGTTCAGGACGACCTTGGCGACCGCGTCGCGCTTGAGGACGATCACCAGGCGCTGGCCCGTGCGCGACGAGGTCTCGTCACGGACGTCCGCGATGCCGCCGATCTTGCCGTCCTTCACCAGGTCGGCGATCTTCTGCGCGAGGTTGTCCGGGTTGACCTGGTAGGGCAGCTCCGTGACCACCAGGCACTGGCGGTTCTGGATCTCCTCGACCTGGACGACCGCGCGCATGGTGATGGAGCCACGGCCCGTGCGGTACGCCTCCTCGATGCCCTTGCGGCCGACGACGAGGGCGCCGGTCGGGAAGTCAGGGCCCTTGATGCGCTCGATCAGCGCGTCCAGGAGCTCCTCGTGCGAGGCCTCCGGGTTCTCCAGGTACCACTGGGCACCGGACGCGACCTCGCGCAGGTTGTGCGCGGGGATGTTGGTCGCCATGCCGACCGCGATACCGGCCGAACCGTTGATCAGCAGGTTCGGGAAGCGGGCCGGCAGGACGGTCGGCTCCTGGGAGCGGCCGTCGTAGTTGTCCGTGAAGTCGACGGTCTCCTCGTCGATGTCGCGGACCATCTCCATCGACAGCGGCGCCATCTTGCACTCGGTGTACCGCATCGCCGCCGCCGGGTCGTTGCCCGGCGAGCCGAAGTTGCCGTTGGAGTCCACGAGCGGCATGCGCATCGACCACGGCTGCGCGAGGCGGACCAGCGCGTCGTAGATCGAGGAGTCGCCGTGCGGGTGGTAGTTGCCCATGACGTCGCCGACGACGCGGGCGCACTTGTAGAAGCCGCGCTCGGGGCGGTAGCCGCCGTCGTACATGGCGTACAGGACGCGGCGGTGGACGGGCTTGAGGCCGTCGCGGACGTCCGGCAGCGCACGCGAGACGATGACGGACATCGCGTAGTCGAGGTACGAGCGCTGCATTTCCGTCTCGAGCCCGACGGGCTCGATGCGCATGGCGATTTCGCCGCCCTCTTCAGGGCTGACGGGAGTGTTCTCGTCGGTCATTGCTGGTGTTGATCCTTCCTGGTCCGGTCAGCTGAGACCGACTCAGATGTCGAGGAAGCGGACGTCCTTGGCGTTGCGCTGGATGAAGGCACGGCGCGCCTCGACGTCCTCGCCCATGAGGACCGAGAACAGGTCGTCGGCCTGGGCGGCGTCATCGAGGGTGACCTGGCCGAGGACGCGGTGCTCCTGGTCCATCGTGGTGATGCGCAGCTCCTCGGCGTTCATCTCGCCGAGGCCCTTGAAGCGCTGGATCGAGTCCTCACGGACCCGCTTGCCGCGCTGGCGGCCCATCTCGAGCAGCGCGTCGCGCTCGCGGTCGGAGTACGCGTACTCGATGTCGTCCCGGCCCCACTTGATCTTGTAGAGCGGGGGACGGGAGAGGTACACGTGCCCGGCCTCGACCAGCGGCCGCATGAAGCGGAACAGGAAGGTCAGCAGCAGGGTGCTGATGTGCTGGCCGTCGACGTCGGCGTCCGCCATCAGGATGATCTTGTGATAGCGGAGCTTCTCGATGTCGAAGTCCTCGTGGACGCCCGTGCCGAACGCGGAGATCAGGGCCTGGATCTCCTGGTTCTGCAGGATCTTGTCGATCCTGGCCTTCTCGACGTTGAGGATCTTGCCGCGGATCGGGAGGATCGCCTGGTACTGCGGGTTCCGGCCGGACTTGGCCGAGCCGCCGGCGGAGTCACCCTCGACGATGAAGATCTCGCACTTGGTGGGGTCGTTCGACTGGCAGTCGGAGAGCTTGCCCGGCAGGGACGCCGACTCCAGCAGACCCTTGCGGCGCGTGAGGTCGCGGGCCTTGCGGGCCGCCACGCGCGCGGTGGCCGCCTGGATGCCCTTGCGGACGATGTCCGCCGCCTCGACCGGGTTGCGGTCCAGCCAGTCGTTGAGGTGCTCGTAGACCGCCTTCTGGACGAAGGTCTTGGCCTCCGTGTTGCCCAGCTTCGTCTTGGTCTGGCCCTCGAACTGTGGCTCGCTCAGCTTCACCGAGATGATCGCGGTCAGACCCTCGCGGATGTCGTCACCCGTGAGGTTGTCGTCCTTCTCGCGCAGCAGCCGCTTGTCGCGCGCGTACTTGTTGACCAGGTTGGTCAGCGCCGCGCGGAAGCCCTCCTCGTGCGTACCGCCCTCGTGCGTGTGGATGATGTTGGCGAACGAGTAGACACCCTCGCTGTAGCCACTGTTCCACTGCATCGCGACCTCGAGGGACAGGCTCTTGTCCTTGTCCTCCGCCTCGAGGTCGATCACCGTCGGGTGCACCGCTTCGCCCTTGCGGGAGTTGAGGTACTTCACGAAGTCGACGATGCCGCCCTCGTAGTGGTACGTGACGGTCTTGACCTCGTCCTTGTCGTCCGCACCCGCCTCGTCCGCGCCGGCGGTGGCCTTCGCCGACTCGCGCTCGTCAGTGAGTTTGATCGTCAAACCCTTGTTGAGGAACGCCATCTCCTGGAAGCGCCGCGACAGCGTCTCGAAGGAGTACTCGAGGGTCTCGAAGATGTCGCCGTCGGCCCAGAAGGTGACCGACGTGCCGGTCTCCTCGATCGCCTCGTGCTTGGAGATCGGCGCCGTGGGGACGCCCATCTTGTACTCCTGGGTCCACCGGTGACCATCGGTGCGGACCTCGACGGAGACCTTGCTCGACAGGGCGTTCACCACGGAGACGCCCACGCCGTGCAGACCGCCGGAGACCGCGTAGCCGCCGCCGCCGAACTTGCCGCCCGCGTGCAGCACGGTCAGGACGACCTCCAGGGCCGGCTTGCCCTCCGAGGGAACGATGCCGACCGGGATGCCACGGCCGTTGTCGATCACTCGGACGCCACCGTCGGCCAGGATCGTCACGTCGATCGTGTCCGCGTGGCCGGCCAGCGCCTCGTCGACGGAGTTGTCGACGACCTCGTACACGAGGTGGTGCAGGCCGCGCTCGCCGGTCGAACCGATGTACATACCGGGTCGCTTGCGGACCGCGTCCAGGCCCTCGAGGACGGTGATGGCACTGGCGTCGTAGGAGGCCGTGACCTCGCTGCCGAGGGTCGCGGCCTCGCGGACGACGCCGGCGTCGGTGGACGGGATGTTCTCGTTGGGGTTGCCGGAATCGGCCACGAAGCGCCCTTTCTGGCACAGCACGAGCCGGGCTCGTCGGCGGGTTGCCGGAGCGGCTGCGGCATGTTGCGTTGGTAAGCCTTGATCAGCGTTGCTCAGCGTTTCCCGGGCGGTCCCCACGTTTGGGGCGGGATTCGGCTCCAGTCTACCGGTAGCGCCGACAGTGATGGGGGTTTGCCGGTACCTGAGTCCGCATGTGCCGCCCTCAACTGGTCTCTGCCGGGTCCCCATATACGGAACGGGCCTCCAAGAGGCTCACGGAGGCACTCAGCGCTTCCGGGTGTCAACCCTTGGCTACTGGCGAGTCAACTCCGCACACACGACCCTGTCCGGACCCGCACGGACTCGTCCGCACGGGCTCCGCACCCGCATCGACGGCAAGGCCCGCACCGGGCCGCACGGTCCCCGAACGACGACGGCCGGGACGGTACGACAGCACCGTCCCGGCCTCAGTACGTGACACATGTCACCCGTAGGTGTCTCCGGGCCCCTTGCTGCCCGGGGCCCGCAGAGGGCCGTAGCGACGGACCGGACCCGCCGGGCCCTGCACCCTGATCTGCTGCACCCTGCCGTGGCCGAGGTCCTCGTTGAGGCGGGCGACCAGCGTCGGGGCGAGCAGCCGCAGGTTCGTCGCCCAGGCCGTGGAATCGCAGCGCACGAACAGCACCCGCTCGTCCTCGTCGTACCGCTCCGGTTCGCAGTGCTTGGCGATGTCCTCGCCGACGATCTGCGGCCAGCGCCCCATCACCCCGCCCACCGCGGCCGGCGCCTCCCAGCCCCGCTCGGTGAGGAGCCGGTTGATCGCCGAGCCGAGCGCCATGGGGTCGCGGCCGTCCGCGCGCGCCCCGGAGCGCAGACCGCCCCCACGCCGCGCCTGCTTCCTCTGCTGCGCCGCGTCCCCCCGCGCGCGTGCCTGCTCGCGCGCCGCCCGCAGCGCCACGCGCGCGAGATCGACACCGGAGGGCTCAGGCGTTCTGCTCGGCTCCGGAGCCGCCTCGGAATCGGGCGACTTCTTCGCAGCGGGCGACTTCTTCGGCTCAGGCGCCGTCATACGCGCTCCACCGACCCCTCCGCCACGGCGTACCGCGCGCCCGCGAGCACATGCGGTACGTCGTCGTCGACGGCGGCCGTGACCAGCACCTGCTCACCGGGCGCGACCAGCTCGGCCAGCCGCTCACGCCGCCGGGTGTCCAGCTCGGCGAAGACATCGTCGAGCACCAGGACCGGCTCGTTGCCCTCGGCCCGCAGCAGGTCGTAGGAGGCCAGCCGCAGCGCGAGCGCGTAGGACCAGGACTCGCCGTGGGAGGCGTACCCCTTGGCGGGCAGCTGACCGAGTTTGAGCAGCACATCGTCCCGGTGCGGACCCGCGAGCGTGACGCCCCGCTCGATCTCCTGCTTGCGGACGTCCACGAGCGCGCCCATCAACTGCTCGTAGAGGTCCTCGCGCGTGTGCGCCTCGCCCGGCGCCGACGCCTTGTACTCCAGCGCGACCGGGCCGCCGCCGGGGGCCAGCTGTTCGTACGCCTTGTCGGCGAGCGGCTGGATCGCGGCGATCAGGTCGAGACGCTGGGCGAGCAGCTCGGCGCCCACGCGCGCGAGGTGCTGGTCCCACACATCGAGCGTGGACAGGTCCATGGTCCGGCCACCGTGCCGGCGGGCCAGCGCGGCGGACTTCAGCAGGGTGTTGCGCTGCCTGAGCACCCGCTCGTAGTCGGAGCGCACGCCCGCCATCCGCGGGGAGCGCGCGGTGATCAGCTCGTCGAGGAACCGGCGGCGCTCACCCGGATCGCCCTTCACCAGGGCGAGGTCCTCGGGCGCGAACAGCACGGTCCGGACGATCCCCAGCACATCACGCGGTTTGACCTGCGAGGACCGGTTGATGCGGGCACGATTGGCCTTGCCGGGGTTCAGCTCCAGCTCGACCAGCTGCTGCCGCTCGCCCTGCCGGACCTGCGCCCGGATGACGGCGCGTTCCGCGCCCATGCGGACCAGGGGAGCGTCGGAGGCAACCCGGTGACTGCCGAGCGTGGCGAGATAGCCAACGGCCTCGACGAGGTTCGTCTTGCCCTGCCCGTTGGGGCCCACGAACGCGGTGACGCCCGGGTCGAGCGGAACTTCGACCCGGGCGTACGAGCGGAAGTCGGCCAGCGACAGATGCGTGACGTGCATGGTCGTTTCGCCGACCTCCCCCGGCGTTGTGGACCGCCGAAACAAACGATCCTGTGAAGGGCCGCCGCAACGGCCCGCTGGACTACTTCTTCTCGACCGCGTGGCCGCCGAACTGGTTGCGCAGCGCGGCGATCATCTTCATCTGCGGCGAGTCCTCCTGGCGGGAGGCGAACCGCGCGAACAGGGACGCCGTGATC
>NZ_JARGEF010000029.1:0-51825 GCF_033794725.1 Streptomyces sp. ID05-39B
AGGTGGGGCCGTGGGGGTAGCCGTCCAGATCGATGACGGCGTCGAACCGGCGGTCCCGCCGGGCTGCCTGGAGGGCGGCGGCACCCCCCATGGAGTGGCCGGCGACCGCGACCCGGCCGCCGTCCAGGCGTCCGGTCAGCGGGCCGGCGATCTCACCTCGGCCCAGACGGTCCAGCTGCGTGAGGACGAAGCTGAGGTCGGCCGCCCGAACGGCCGTCCAGTCGGCGGCCAGCGCGGAGTCCTTGTCCCGGTCCCCGGTGGAGGCGGTCCTGGAATGAATCGTTCGGCCGTCGGTGAGCACGACGGCGGCGGAGTCGTACGGGTGGTCGAGAGCGGCGACCAGATAGCCGTGACTGGCCAGTTCCTCCGCCCAGGCGGTGTTCTGGGTGCGTACTCCGCCCGATCCGGGCGAGAACAGCACGACCGGGAACCGTCCGCCGCTGTCGGCCACCGGGGCGTTGAAGACCGAATGGGTGCGGGCCCGGGGGAGGCCGTCGACCAGGAATTCGGGCAGGCCCACCCCGCGGGCGAGGGCGTCGGAAACGGTGCGCGCCTCGTGCTCCGTGCGTCCGAGGTACGGGGCCCGCTGCGTGCCCGCGGGGCTCTTCCGTGCGGGATACCAGAGCTGTACCACGACCGTGCGCCGGTCGTGCGGATCGGCGGTGAACGTCTCGGGGCGGCGAGCGTCGGTCCACTGCACCACCTGGGTGCCGACCGCGAAGCGGCCCGACGGTTCGGGGAACACCGGTACGGGGAAAGCCCAGGCGGCCACCGGGCCCGTGGCGATCAGGCCGACGCAGGCCACCGATCCCGGCAACGCCAGCCACCATCGGGCCCGCCACACCGGCCGGCCGGTCCGGCGTCGCAGGGGAGAGAGGGCGAACGGCAACGCGACGGCACCGCCTGCCAGTACCGGCAGCATCTGCCAGCGCATCCCCACCGCACTCAGCAGCATCGCGGACAGCGCGAGAGCCGTCCCCGCCGCGATCGTGACGCGTGGGCGGGCAGCGGGGGGAAGCCAGCGCGCCACCACCAGCGCGACGGCGCCCGGCAGGGCAAGCAATTCCAGAGGGGACATGTACAGTCCCGCGATGATCTCGTTCACCCGGCCATCCTCCGGGCGGGGCACGCGATGCCACATCGATCCGGAGTCGCCCTCGCATACGACCGGAGTCGCCGTCCGAGGCATGGCCGCTGTGCGGCCGCAGTCGTATCCAGGCAGGCCGGCTGTGCGACCTGAGTCGCCATCAAGCCCCCCAGGCGAACAGCCGCTTTGCGACCGCGGAAGTAGCGGGACTCCTCCTGCGGTCGTACCCCGGCGCGGTGCGATCAGACGGTGGGCTCATGTGCTTCGCGGGCCCGCGGCCTACCGTGACAGGGCCGCGTCCAGGCCGGGGGAGCACGCGGTGTGCGCTTCTTGTACCGGACCCGACCCGACCCGACCCGGCTCCGGAGTACGCGGTGGTGGTCCCGGCCCGGGCCACCATGACGCCTGACCGACAGGATGTGTGATGACCGAGGCCGCACCGGAGCCCGGCAACGCCCACCCGTCGCGCCACCGGTACCGCGTGCGGCGGGCGAGGACAGCCGTACGGCTGACGAGGCACGCCGGCCTGGCCTCCGTACGAGCGGCGCGACCGGTGAGAGCCGCCCGGCGCTGGGGCCACCGGCTGCCGCCAGTGGTGTGGGACTCGCTGTTGCCGGCGCTGCTCCTGCTCAACATCATGACCACGGGCGCGCCGGGAGAGCTCCCGGTGGCCGTGGCCCTCACCGCCGCCCTCGCGCTGCCGCTGGTGTGGCGGCGCCGGGCCCCGCTCACGGTGTTCGGCGCCGTGGCGGCCGCGGCCTTCGTCCAGTGGCTGATGGACGTCCCACTGCCGGCGGACGTCGCCCTGCTGGTGGCTCTCTACACGGCCGCGGCGCGCTCGGGCCGGCGCGGCGCGCTCGTCGCCGGTGCCGTCGTGGAGGTCGGGGCTCTGCTGGCCTGCCTGCGCTGGGCGACGGAGGGAGCGTTCCTGACCCCCTTCGTCGCGATGACCGCGATGGTCGTCGCCGCCGCGGTCCTGGGGGTGAACGTGCGGACCACGCGCGCCTACCTCGCGGCCCTGGAGGAACGGGCCGCACGCCTGGAGCAACAACAGGACCAGCAGGCGCGCCTGGCCGTCGCCGAGGAGAGGACGCGTATCACCCGGGAGATGCACGACATCGTCACCCACAACCTGTCCGTCATGGTCGCGCTCACCGACGCCGCCGTGTACGCGCAGCACCGGTCACCCGACAAGGCCACCACCGCGATGCTGCGGACCTCCGAGACGGGCCGGCAGGCCCTGACCGACATGCGGCGCTCGTTGGGCGTCCTGCGGACCGGCGAACCGGACGCGGAGCGCCACCCGTTGCCCGGCATCGCCCAACTCGAGACCCTCGCCGACCAGATGCGCGCCGCCGGGCTGCCGACCCGCGTCGAGGTACAGGGCGGCCACACCCACATACCCGCCAGCGCACAGCTGACCGTCCACCGCCTGGTGCAGGAAGCCTTGACCAACACCTTCAAGCACACACCCGCCGGCACACACGCGAACGTGCGGATACGGTGCTCGGCCGAGACCGTCACCGTGGACGTCACCGACGACGGCTCCTGCTCGTCCCTTCCCGGCGCCACCGCGTCCGGCCACGGCATCCCCGGCATGCGCGAGCGCTCCGCCGCCTACGGGGGGACGCTGGAGGCCGGACCGCTTCCGGGCGGCGGCTGGCGAGTGCGCACCCGCCTCCTCCTCGACAGCGGCGGGGCGGTGTCCCCATGACGATCCGCATCCTGATCGCCGACGACGAAGCACTGCTCCGTATGGCCTTCGGCACCATCCTGGACGCCCAGCCCGACATGGCCCCGGTCGGCGAAGCCGCGGACGGCATCCAGGCCGTACGCCTCGCCCGGGAGCTGCGCCCCGACGTCGTCCTCATGGACGTCCGGATGCCCGGGACGGACGGGATCGAGGCGACCCGGCAGGTCATCCGGATCTCCCCGCAGAGCAGAGTGCTCATCCTGACCACCTTCGACCTGGATGAGTACGCCTTCGCCGGACTCAACGCCGGAGCCTCGGGCTTCCTGCTGAAGAACACCAGGCCCGAGGAGTTGCTCACCGCGATACGCAGCGTGGACGCGGGCGACGCGGTGGTCTCCCCGCGCATCACCCGGCGCCTGCTGGAGAAGTTCCGCCCGCACATCCCCGACGGCAGCAGCGCCGACCGCGACGATCGGCTGAGCCGGCTCAGCGCCCGTGAGCGCGAGGTGCTCGTCCAGGTGGGCCGCGGGCGGTCCAACACCGAGATCGCGGCCACCCTGTACCTCGCGGAGGCGACCGTGAAATCCCATCTGGGGCGCATCCTGCACAAGCTGGAACTCCGCGACCGGATCCAGGCCGTGATCTTCGCCTACGAGAACCGCCTCGTCCACCCGTCGAGCCCGTCCGCCGCGACCCGGACACAATCCTGACCGCCGTCGGCGCCCGGCCCCCGCCCCTGCGGGACGTGCGTGGACACCCGCACGACGCTTCGGTGTGGATGTCCGCTAGGGGGATACCTGTGATGGCGAACGTCCGTTTTGGGCTTCTCGTTCTGTCCGTCGACGGCATGGGCCTCTCGGGGCGGTGGGTTCGCCGGGCGGCCGCGGGTGGTCCCCGTTGACAGGTTGACCGCATGGCTTCGCCAGAGGACTCCGCCCGTATGCTCCACGCCTTGCTGCGGGCCAGTCACCTGTCGGCGTTCGAGGAGACGCCGGCGCTGGTGGCCCGCCATGCCGGTGAGGCCGGGCTGCACCGGGCGCGCATCTATGTGGCGGACATCCAGGAACTGGTGCTGCGAGAGGCCACCGGGCAGGGCCTGGACTCCGGTGAGGGCGGGCGGGAGCTGCGGGTCGACGCCACGCTGGCGGGCCGGGCCTTCCGTGACGGGCAGCCGTACTCCACGCAGGTCGCCGACCGTACGGAGCACTGGTTGCCTGTGCTGGACGGCACCGAGCGCCTCGGTGTCCTGCGCATAGACACCGACGACGAACCGGACGAGCCCACCCGGGCGGCGATGGAGGACCTGGCGTCGCTGGTGGGTCTGCTGCTGGTCTCCAAGCGCCACCACAGCGACTCCTACGCCCGCCTCACCCGCGTCAACCCGATGTCGGTGTCCGCGGAGATGGAGTGGACACTGATGCCACCCCGGACGTTCGCGAACAGACGGGTGACCATCGCCGCGACGATGGAACCCGCCTACGCGACCGCCGGTGACGCCTTCGACTACGCCCTGGCCGGCCACACCGCTCACCTTGCGGTCTTCGACGCGATGGGACACGACACCTCGGCCGGACTGACCGCGAACCTCGCCATGGCCACCTGCCGCAACCAGCGACGCCAGGGCAACACCCTCGGGCAAGCCCGCGACGCCATCGAAGCCACCCTGCTCGAACAGTTCGCCCACAGCCGCTACGCGACCGCCGTCCTGGCCGACCTCGACCTCGACACCGGGCTCCTCACCTGGATCAACTGCGGCCACCACCCACCGGTCCTGATCCGCGGCCGACGCTGGACCACCCACCTGGCCTGCACCCCCACCCACCCGCTCGGCACCGACCTCGGCCTTCCCGCGACCCTGTGCCGCGAACAGCTGGAGCCCGGCGACCAGCTGCTGCTCTACACCGACGGCATCATCGAGGCCCGCGACGCACAGGGACGCGAGTTCGGCCGCGACCGCTTCGTCGACTTCGTCATCCGCCACCAGGCCGACGGCCTTCCGGCCCCGGAAACGCTGCGCCGCCTGGTGCGCGCGGTGCTCGAGCATCACGACGGCCATCTCAACGACGACGCCACCGTCCTGCTGTGCGAATGGCACGGCTCCCCGGAAGCCGCCGCACCCGCCGAGGACCAGGAGACGCCCGGCTCGGAGGCGGTACACCGGCCGGCTGAAGACGGCGTACGAGCGCGCGCGGGGGTCTGGGACGCGTCCGCAGACATGAAAGGGACGACCGATGGCGCGTAGCGCAAGGCGGGCAGCGGGGCAGGTGCCGACGTTGCCCCGGGCGGGGGAGGGTCAGTCGCCGGTCTCGCCGGGTGAGGTGAGCGCCGCGCGCGTCAGGCGCAGGAAGAGCGTCCTGCGCTCGTGCCGGACCGCTGGGTCCGGGCTCGTGTTCTTCAGTCCGTCCATGACGGAGAGGAGGAGGAGCGCGAGATCCTCGGCGGTGGTGTCGACGGCGGCGAACCGTACGTCCCCCGCTTCGGCGGCCTCCTCCAGCGCGACCGTCAGCCGGGCGACCAGGGCGGTCCGGGCTTCGCCGACGATGTCCTCGGTGATGGTGTGAGTGGCGTCGAAGAGTTCTCCGCCGTGGGCGCTCGAGGAGATCTGGGCTGTCAGCTCCGTGAAGTAGGCGGCGATCGCGGTGTCGATCATCGACAGCACGTCACCCTCCTCGGCGAGGGAGGCGTCCACGAGTTCCAGGGCGCGGGAATGGGCCCTTCGGGATCCCGCGCGGAAGAGTTCTTCCTTTCCGGCGAAATGCAGGTAGAGCGCGGCCCGGGACATTCCGGCGGCGCGGGCGATGTCCTGCATGGTGGTCTTGGCGTACCCGTACTGACGGAAAACGGTCAGAGCGCTGTCGAGAATGTGCCCGGCTCGGTCATCTGGCATGGCGATACGCTAGTCTCCTGGACTCATAGAGTCCAACTGGACAGTCTGCGACACTTTGTCAAGCAGAGCAGATGCGGGAGGGCACGGCCGCGCAAGGCGTCCCCTTCCCCGTCCGGCCGGAGGCTCGCCCGTCCGCAGGACCAGGAGTGAACTTCATGGCACAGACAGTCGACACCGCCGCCGACCGCGCGGTCGCCGAACGGATCCGCGAGGTGGAGCGGGCCCGGCTCCGCGCTCTCGTCGCGGCTGATGTCACCGAGGCGTTTGAGCTGCACGCATCGGACTTCCAGCTCGTCACCCCCGTCGGCGCGGTCCTCACCAGGGACGAGTACCTGGGAGCCATCGGCAGCGGCCACATCGACTACGTCGCCTGGGAGCCCGGCCCCATCGCCGTCCGAGTCCAGGGGAACGCCGCTGTCATCCGCTACCAGGCCGCGCTCGAGGTGGTCTTCGGCGGCCATCGGGTACCTGGCGCCCGCTACTGGCACACCGACACCTACGAGTGCGTGGAGGGCAGGTGGCAGGTCGTGTGGTCCCAGGCGACCGAGATCAGGTGAACCCGGACTGGTGGCCGGTGCCGGAGGCCGGCCCGCACCCTGAAGCGCGAACGCGGCGGACGTACCAGCGATGACGCCACCGTCCTCCTGATCGAATGGCGCGGCGGCGCCGACCACCTCACCATCCTGGAATGACAGCAGACCAGGGCCGGCCGTCGCGGACCGACCCACCTGAACCGACCGCCGGCTTCCATCCAGCCATGCGTGGCGGCTTCGCCGATCGGCTGCGGCCGACTGCCCGCGTGAGAACACACAAGCCCTGCGGCTACTGGTCCGAACCGCAGGACCCTGCGCGAGCGGCCGGCTCTCACGACCGACCGCTTGTCCACCGCCCGGGCGCCGGGTGCGCGAAGTGGGCGGTGAGCGGCATGCCCGTCAGCTCGCCCACATTGCCGCCCGCGAAGCCGTGGACCTCGGCGGCGTTGGCAGAGGTGGCATCCGAAGTCGTCCCGATCCGTGGGGGGTTGGGGGAGCCGCAAACTGGGTCTTTGGCGGTTTCACGGTCCTGGCCCGGGGCGCTTCGGCATGATGTGCGCCATGGGGCGGCGGCCGGTAAGGGTGGACGAGCTTGTCGAGTGCTGGACGATGCTCGATGACGAGCTGGAACCTGTGGCGGGGAAGCGGGGTGCGAGAGGGCCGGAGCGTGTGGCTACAGCAACGTCGTCCGCCCGAAGGGCAGGCTCGGCGGCGTCCGGTGCGTGTGACCGCAAAGAGAAGGGTCGTCCCGATGCTGGTCGTATCGGGGCGAGCCCGACAACGCGGCTTGGCGTGGCCCCTCTGGGGCAGTGCGTGACAGGTGTCGCCCGGCAGACGGTCGCCCGGCAGACGGGACTTCCGAAACACGCTCCAGGTGTGCCGTGCGGACAGGTTCGTGACGCGGCCGGCTGGTGTGTGGCCGCCGACGCCGGCGTGGACGGCCGTCCTGAGCGGGCCGAGGCGGTGTTCGCGGCGCAGCCGCACCACCTGTGCCGCGACGGCGGCCGGGGTGCGGGGGGTCGGTGGTGCGGGCGGCTGGAGCGGTCGCGCATCGCGGCCTCACCAAGTTGCCGGTAGCGGCCGGCCCGGCGTGCGGAGGTGGTGTGGCCGGCCTGGAAGCGTTCCGCGGCACGGCACAGTGGCCGGCCGTCGTACACGACGCACCGGGGCCGGACGCAGTCTGCCGGTCGGGGACAGCGGGGCATCACGGTGGGACGCGAGGGCCTCCTGCGGTCGGTCCTGGATGTCGAGATCCACACCGAGCCCAGAAGGCCCTCACCTGTTCAAGCACCCAGCACGCGTGTCACCGACGTCTCGGGACAGCACACCTGGGCCTGGGTCGTCATCGGCGTCCGTACAGTTCCCGCACGCATGCCGCGACGGCGCGCAGGATGCCGGCGCGGTCCCGAGAAGCGGTGTCCTTCAGTGCCAGACCGGTGACGGTCACCAGGGTGATCGCGAGGATCGCGAGCCCGGCCAAGGGCACCGCTGCCCACCAGATGTCCATGTGTCAGTCCTTCCCCAAGCAGCCTCGACCTCCCGGACGGGACGGCCACGAGCACCTTCTCCAGGACCTTCGACGGCCGGCCATGGACACCGGATCGCCGGATTTCCGGCCGCAAGCTGCCAGGTGGCAGGACCGTGACCCTGGGGCCGTCGGATCAGCCGGATCAGATCAGTACCGAGCGGAAAGGCCGGAAGCGAGCGTGAGGAAAGAGCACGCGGGAAGGCAAGCGCTGGCGCAGCACCTTGGGCAGCTCGGGGAAGCGCTGGACGAGAAGCGGAAGACGCAGAAGGCCGCGGTCGAGGAGGCGAACAGGCGCCGGCGCAAAGCCGCAGGCCGTCCAGAAGACGTGCCCTGGCCGCGCAGCGAAGGCGGCAAGGATCTGCCCCTCCAGACGGTCAACGGCTGGTTCCCCAAGCAGGAGCGCTTGAAGGAGCCCAGCCTGCCGCAGGACTTCGACGATGTGTGGTCCGTGGTCGCCGTGATGCTCGACTGGGTCACCCAGAAGGACAGTCGGTACGTGGAGGGCAGTCTGCGCCCCCGCTGGAAGAAGCTCTACGAGGACGCCCATCGCGGGACCGCCATGGACGAGGAGGTGCGCGGCTACCTCGCGGCCGCCCGGAAGGCCGCTGAGAAGCACCCGTATCCGAACCTCTCCGAACCACCTTCCCTGGCCGAGGTCTACGTGCGCCAGCGCAGCCGCGCTGCGGCACGGGACGGGCACGCCGGAGCCGGCGAGGGCTTCACCGCCGGAAGAAGCGGTACCGGCCTCGCCGTTCCTGGCGAGCCGGCCGAAGCGGTCTTCCGGAGGGCCGACCGGGTGTGTGTGCTCATCGCCGGTCCCGGAACCGGCAAGTCCACACTGCTGCGTGCGCGGCTGCGCGACACGGCCGGTGAATTGCTCGACGGTACGCACAACCCCGGGAAGTCCGGTCCGGCCGTCCCGGTATGGGTGAGCGCACGCGCCCTCGCCGGAGAGACGACGCAAGTACCCGATGTGCTCGCCGCCGCCACGGCAAGGCTCAGCCAGTTCGGGCGGCACCCGGAACTGACCCGAGACCGCTTCCTACAGCGGCCTTGGACCGGGGCGCACTGGCAGCTTCTCGTCGACGGCCTCGACGAACTCCCCAACGCGGACGAGCGCCGCGCCGTGTTGGAGAAGCTTGCCAACGCCGTCGCGGCAGAACCGCCGCTGTACCGGTGCGTCGTAGCGACCCGCCCTCTGGCCGAGGGCGAACTCAGCGTTCTTGACCAGGTCCTCGGCCTCAAGGCCCCGCACTATGAACTGCAGGCGTTCGCACCGCACGATCTGCACGACTACATGGAGAAATACTTCAGCACCCGCTGGCCGAGGCAAGAAGCCACCCACCGCGCCCGCCACTTCGCCGGTGCGCTGCGCAGGGCCTCCCTGGACGAACTGGCCCGTACCCCGCTGATGGCCTTCATGCTGTGCCAGCTCTACCTCGCCAAGCCCGAGCGCCCGCTGCCCGACGGCCGCGCCGCGGTGTACGAAGCGTTCACCGACCTGGTCTACGAGAACAACCACAGCAAGCGCGTCGCGGACAGCCACGAAGAATCGATCAAGCGCCTCGTGGAGAACGTCCAGAGCCCGCGGGCGCGCAAGGAAGCCGACGCCGCCGCACGGCGTGTCCACGAACGGCTGCCCGAGCTGATCGGTTACCTGGCGCACCGGAGGCTCTCGGACCACAGGACCCCGGTCACCGAGGCACTGGCCTCACACGAAGCCGTGCAACGCCCCGGCAGGATCCGTCCGGACCGTTGGGAGGCGTTCCTGGAGAACCTTCTCCGGCACACCGGACTGCTGGTCCACCACGCCGACGGCCTCGGCTTTCCGCACCAGACCTTCCTCGAATACCACGCCGCGGCGGAGATCCGGCACCGGCTGGCCGTCGAGCGGAGCCTGACCGGGGATGCCCTCATCCAGCAGGTATACGGCAAGCACTGGGCGGACCCCACGTGGCACGAGACCCTCGTCCTTGTCGCGGGAATGGTCGAACCGCGCCTCACAGGCCAGATCGTCGACCACCTCCTCGCCGTCGATCCGCTGTGGTTCGTCCGGCAGCCCGAGGCGTTCTCGGGCGAGACACCGCACCACATCGTGCTCGCCGCGCGCTGCCTCGGCGAGGTCCGTGACCCGGGCAAGCTCCGCGCCCAGTGTTGCGCCGTCGTCAACGCGGTGATTGCGCTGATCGAGCACATGGTCACGGACGAGACCTCCCCCTATTCGTCACTCACCCGTGCGGTCGAGGAGACGCTGCCGCCCGTACTCGGCCGGCTCGGCGCAGGCAACCCCGCCATCCGTCGGCGTTACCACGACTGGTACCAGGCACGCGGCCAGTTCCTGAACGTCACGAGGTTCGGGGAGGACTTCGTCTCGGTCCAGGTACCGCCGGCCGCGCGCGTCGGCGCGGCGCTGCTGCGCGACAACAGCGAGTTCCGCGAGAGCCTGGTCAGCAAGGCGGTCTTCGGCCCCGCTCCCGCCGACCGGGAGGAGGCGCTGCGCGCGCTCATCCAGGAATGGCCCGACGATCCCCAAGTCGCCGGGCTGCTCCGGGAGTTCGCCGAGACAGACCCTGACGGAAACGTCAGGAGAGGCTCGCTGCAGCTCTTCGCGATGACCCGTCACCAGGACCGGTCCACCAGCGACTGGCTGCGGACCTGTCTCACCGACCACGATCGGTACCTACGGCAGGGGGCGCTGGCCGCGCTTGCCGACGGCTGGAGCAACGAGCCCGAGACGTTCAACCTGGTACGCCGATTCGCGACCGATGACCGCGACGACTCGGTCCGCCTGACCGCGGTGGAATCCATCGCGGCCGGCTGGCCGCACGACCCGGACGCTGCGGCCGTCGTACGCGACCGCGCCGCCCGCGATCCGGACCCGCACCTGCGGTACAGGGTTTTCGGCATCCTCGTCCGGGGCTGGCCTGACGATCCGCAGACTGTGGCGCTGTTGCGTTCGGCCGCCGCCGACGCCGGAAGCGAGGGATGGGTGCGAGAGGCCGCGAAACGGGCGCTCGCCCGCGCCGAGCCGCGACCCGCCGACCCTGCCCCAGCCTGGTCGACGCCCTCGCCCGACGCGGAGGACGTGCTGCACGCCGCGCTGAAGTCCCTCGTCGTCGACCGGCGTACCGATGCGAAGACCCCCGTGCTGCTACGCGAACAGGCCCAGAACCACCCCGACGACACCGTCCGCGTGGCCACGGTGCGGGTACTGGCCACAGAATGGCACACCCATCCCGCAACGCTGCCGTGGCTGGGTGAGCTCGTCACCTCCGACGCAAGCGAGCCGGTGCGACAGGCCGCACTGCTGGCCGCCTACTTGGTCTGGCCGGACCATCCCGACGCCAGGGCACTGCTACGCGGCGTCGTCCAGGCCGAGGGCCCGTCGCGAGCCCGCGAACTGGCCGTCCTCGCCCTCGCCGCCGGATGGCGCAGCGACCCGGCAACCGGGTCGCTGCTTCGCAGGCTCGCAGTTGAGGGCAACGCCGAGTTCGTACGCGCGGCGGCGGTGCGGACGCTGGGAGCATGCTGGAGCGACCACCCCGGCACGGTCGAGCTGTTGCACGACAGGGCCGAGAACGATCCCGTACCCTACGTCCGTGGGACCGCCGTCCAGGCTCTCGTCACAAACTTTCGCACCCGGCAGACCGCCGTTCTGCTTCGCCGGCGCGCGATCGACGACCCGGACGACCACCTGCGCGCCACCGCCGTATACGACCTGGCGGCGGGCTGGCGCGACCCGGCGACCGGTGAGCTGCTCCGACGCATCGTCACCAGCGGAACCGGCCCGATCAGCCGAGGCGCGGCAGTCCAGGCACTGGCAGGCGGTTGGCGCGACGACCCCGTCACCGAGGAGCTGCTGCGCGAGCGGGCCGCCGACGACTCCGACTGGGACCTGCAGCGAGCGGCCGTGACGGCACTCGCCGCACGCTGGCCGCATGACCCGCAGATCCAGGCGCTCGCCGACAGCCTCTCCGACGAGTGGTAGCGCAGGAGCCATAGGTCTGCCGGTTCGGCACGGGGGCCGACATCGAATGCGCCGACCGGACCCACCCGAAAGCACCGCACTCGGGAGAACGGCCGTACGCCCCTGACACCGCACGGCATCCGCCACTGGTCCTGGGCATGTGATGCCGAGGACCG
Organism: Streptomyces sp. ID05-39B; assembly: GCF_033794725.1. Taxonomy (NCBI): domain Bacteria; kingdom Bacillati; phylum Actinomycetota; class Actinomycetes; order Kitasatosporales; family Streptomycetaceae; genus Streptomyces; species Streptomyces sp. ID05-39B. The sequence continues at coordinate 11,872 of NZ_JARGEF010000029.1, forward strand.
GGCCGCCGTCACCATCGCCCGGTGCCGAGACACCGAGTCGGCGCACATGGAGTGGCAGCGCCCAGATCCCCGCCGCGCTACGACGCCTCGGAGACAGCCACCTCGACCTCTACGAGCGGCTGCGCGCGACGGCCGTGTACGGCGCCGAGGAGCGGGGCCGCGATCTTGGATGGCATCGAAGCCCTCCACTGACGCTCCGCCCGTCGGCTCGCTCAACGCGGCTTCGCTGTCGTGCAACGACGGGCAACGTTTTGGGCGTTCGCGATCCGTACCGGCCTGTCGGCGCTGGCCGACACGGCGGTTTGCCTGTGTCGTGCGCCGAGACAGCACCGGTGGCCGGCGCGGGCGTCGATGTCCGATGGCCCACGGGCCGGAGCCCCTCCACTTGCACTGAGGAAACCGATCTGTTTTTCTATAGGGAAACAGATCGGTTTCCGACCGGTGCTCAGCCTATGACCAGCAGCAAAGGGAAGACATGACTACCACCTTCGATCGCGGGGCGCCCGCCTCCGGGAAAACAGACTCGGGCCGCCGCGGCTCACATGCGGTGCGCTGGCTGGTGCTCGTCGTGCTGGGTGTGGCGCAGCTCATGGTCACGCTGGACGCGACCGTCGTGAACATCGCGCTGCCCGAAGCGCAGCACGACCTCGGTTTCAGTGACGGCAGCCGGCAGTGGGTCATCACGGGGTACGCCCTGGCGTTCGGCAGCCTGCTGCTGCTCGGGGGCCGACTCGGTGACCTGTTCGGCCGGCGTACGACCTTCGTGACCGGCCTGATCGGTTTCGCGGTCGCATCCGTCGTCGGCGGCGCGGCCGGCAGCTTTGAGATCCTCGTCGCGGCACGGGTGGCCCAGGGTGTCTTCGCCGCGCTGCTCGCGCCCGCGGCACTGTCGCTGCTCAGTGTGACCTTCACCCAGCCGGCCGAGAGGGCGAAGGCCTTCGGCATCTTCAGTGCGCTGTCCGGTGCGGGCGCCGCGGTCGGACTGCTGCTCGGCGGCATGCTCACCGAATGGGCGTCGTGGCGCTGGGTGATGTACGTGAACGTCATCTTCGCGGGCGTCGCGCTGGTCGGTGCGTTGCTGTGGCTGGCCAAGCCGGTCGTCACCGAGCGGCCCAAAATCGATATCCCGGGCACCGTCGTGGTGAGCGCCGCTCTGTTCGGCATCGTCTACGGGTTCGCACACGTCGAATCCACCAGTTGGACGGACCCGGTCGCCCTCGGCTCCATGATCGTCGGCGTGATGCTGCTGGCCGTGTTCGTGTGGCTGGAACTCAGGGTTGCGCATCCGCTGCTGCCGCTGCGCGTCGTGCTGGACCGGACCCGAGGCGGTTCGTTCCTGGCCGTGTTCGTCACGGGCATGGGGATGTTCTCGATCTTCCTGTTCCTGACCTACTACCTGGAGGCCAGCATCGGCTACTCGCCGATCGAGGCCGGTCTCGCCTTCCTGCCGATGGTCGCGGGCATCGTCGCCTCGTCGACCACGGTGCCTTCGCTGCTGCTGCCCAGGGTCGGTCCGAAGGTCGTGATCAGCGTCAGCTTCCTGGTCGCCGCATCCGGTATGGCCCTGCTGACGCAGCTCGCGCTGGACAGCGGCTACGTCGCCGACATCATGCCGGGCATGATCCTGCTGGGCCTCGGTATCGGCGGTGTGATGACCACCGCGTTCCAGGGTGCGACCGCGGGCGTGCACCACGAGGACGCCGGCGTCGCCTCGGCGCTGATCAACACCGGCCAGCAGGTGGGTGGCTCGATCAGTACGGCGCTGCTGACCACGGTCGCCTCGTCGGCCGCGACCGACTACCTGTCCTCGCACAAGCCCGGCGCGCTGACCGTGGCACAGGCCGGGGTCGAGAGCTACACGGCCACCCTGGCGTGGGGCGCCGGGATCTTCGTGGTCGGCGCGGTACTCACGGCGTTCCTGATGCCGAACAAGGCTCTGGCGCCGTCAGAGGGCGAGCCCGTGATCGCCCACTGAGCCTGATCCCACCGAGATCGGGCTTGCCGCAACCACGGTGGGGAACACCCTGCCACCTGCGCTGACTGGTGTCCGTAGGGCGTAGACAGCGCAGGAAGGCGGGGGGCTGCCCTGAGATGATGCCCGCTTGTTCCAGGGTGCGACGGCGGTGCCGGCGGCCGGTGTCGCCACCCGCACGGTGTCGGGGGGCGACGGGCCGACCCCGGCCCCGTCGAGGATTGTGGCGCGGCCTCGCCCAGGCGAAGTCCGAGCAGGCCGTCGCCCATGCGCAGCGGAACCGTACTCGCATGCCCGCTCGGCTGCCGACGGCACGAAGATCGCCCCGACGACGTTGCAAACCGATCGGTTTCAATTTCGTCCATATCGCGTTAACCTCGCAGTGTGACCACCGAAGTGAAGTCAAGCACCAGGGAGCGGCTGCTGGATGCGGCGGCCACCCTCACCTACCGAGACGGTGTCGGCATCGGCGTCGACGCGCTGTGCCGGGCGGCCGGGGTGTCGAAGCGTTCCATGTACCAGCTGTTCGAGAGCAAGGACGAACTGCTGGCAGCGAGCCTGGAGGAGCGCGCCTCCGCCTACGTGGCGACCCTCCTGCCCGCGGCGGACGACGGCCGTTCACCCCGCGAGCGAATCCTGCACGTCTTCGCCCAGCTGGAGGAGCAGGCGGGCGCGCCCGGCTTCCAAGGCTGTCGGTACCTGGCTGCTCAGATCGAACTCAAGGACCAGGCCCATCCCGCGAGCCAAGTGGCCCACCGGGTCAAAGGGAACCTGACAGGGTTCTTGCGGGCCGAGGCGGAACAGGGCGGGGCGAGCCACCCCTACCTGCTCGCCAGGCAACTCATCCTGGTCTTCGACGGCGCCAGTGCCCGCGCGGGAATCGGAGCCGACGATCTGACCGGGCTCGTCACACCCACGGTGGCCACCCTGCTCGACGCAGCGGGCGTGCGCTGACGCATCGCCCGGACCGCTTCGCCGAGGCCACACCGGTCTTGCCCCGGCGGCCTTCGCGGCCCGTGAAGCCAGGGGTGGCATGTGAGGCGGGGGCGGCACACGTCCACACCTCCGCGGCCGCCCCGATCCGTGGGCCGCGGCGGGCGGTCACGGCCGGCCTGAGGGTGCGATGCCTCCTCGCGCAGGCAGCGGGCGGTGACACCGTCGTTTCTCGTCGACCGCTCGGGAGGCGGGCCTGTCACCGGTGGGGTGTTGGGCGCAGCTCGTCGGTGAACCGGGCGAGGGCCTCCTCGGCCGTGGGAACGGGGCCGAACAGCTGCTCCTGACGGCTCGGGTCGGCGACGTAGCGGCCGGTCTCGAACCAGTGGAACATCGCGGCCATGTCCTTGACCAGGGGCACGAAGCGGCCGACGACGGCTCCCGCGCCGCGGGCGACGGCGGACGGTACGGACCGCACCTTGATCTCCCTTCCGGCCTGGCGGCCCATCACGTCGGCCACCTCCCGCATGCTGACGGGACGGTCCCAACCGATGTCGATCCGTTCGCCGGCCTCGGCTGCGACGTCGACCGCGGCCGCCAGGTACGCCGCGAGATCGGACGTGTGGACGAAGGTCAGCGGGACGGTGGCCTTGCCGATCCACACCATGCGGCCCTTGTCGACGGGGTCGCCCGCCATGCTCGTGACCTGGTCGAGGAACGCCCCCGGGCGCAGGGCGACGAACGGGACGCCGAGCTGTTCGAGCCTGTCCTCGGCGAGCTTCTTGTGCCAGAAGTGCGGGACGTCGGGCGTCTGGTCGCTGGTGAGGATGCTGGTCAGGACGAACCGCCGGATGCCGGTGCGGTGGGCGGCCTCGGCGAGGTTGGCGTTGCCGATGGTGTCGATGTCGTTGGCGTTCTTCCCGCCGCGGGTGTAGCCGGCGGCGGTGGTGACGACGGCGTCGGCGCCGTTCATGGCCGCGACGAGCGAGTCGACGTCGAGCATGTCACCGCGGGTGATCTGCACGCCCCGGCTTTCGAGTCGGCCGGCGTCGCTGGTCGGCCTGACGAGGGCGCGGACGTTCTTGCCACGTGCCAGGAGTTCGTCGACGACCTTGCTTCCCAGTGAGCCGGTCGCCCCGACGACGAGGACGCAAGGGTTGGTGGAGTCGGTGGCAGGCATGGGGATCACACTTTCCGTCGGGTCGAGGTGGGGTTGGCGGGGCCAAAGCGGTGCGGCTGGGTCGGTATGCGGGCGGCCGGCGGTGTGGGGGCGCACCGGAGTTCCCTTCGGGGCGCCCCCACCCCGCCTGCCGTGAGCGGCTCGCCCAGCCGCACCCAGCGATTCAGCCGGATTCCTCTTCCGGCGGCGGGCGGCTGGTGATCGCGTCGGTGATGGCGTAGGCGGTCTCGACGAAGGCTGCCGCCTGCTGCTCCGACAGGCTGCCCGCGGAGATCTCTTCCAGGTTCTGCCACAGGGCTGCGATGGGTTCGCGCATGGCGCGGCCCTTGCCGGTGAGGTGGACCACCATCACACGCCGGTCGTGCTGGGCCGGCTCGCGAACGAGCAGGCCCGCTTCCTGCATGCGGCGCAGGGACTTGGAGACGGTGGAGTGGTCCAGGCCGACGGCTTCGAGAAGTTCGGACTGGGTCTGGCCGTCGCGGTCCAACAGCTGCATCAGCAGCAGCTCCTGGCCGGGGTGGAGGTCCATGGCGCGGAGCAGGACGGCGGCGCGGGCGCGGTGGGCGCGGGCGAGCTGGAAGATCGCGTAGCTCATCGGCCCTGCGGCGGCGGTCGTGGGGATGTCAGGCATGGTCTGTTGTGTCCTCAGCCGGTGTAGGTGGGGTAGTCGGTGTAGCCGACCGCTCCGCCGCCGTAGAAGGTGGCCGGGTCGGGGGTGTTCAGCGGCGAGCCGGCACGCAGCCGCTCGACCAGGTCCGGGTTGGCGAGCGCGAGGGCGCCGACGGACACGAGGTCGGCCGTACCATTCTCGATGTCCTTGGCGCGGGCGGGCAGGTCGGTGCCGCCCCGATTGAGGATCAGCGTGGTCGGCCACAGTGCGCGCAGAGTGCCCAGCAGCTCCTCGTCGCCCGCGTGCAGCACGTGGAGGTAGGCCAGGTCCAGGGGGCGCAAGGCGTCCAGGAGTGCCGGATACAGCTCGGTGGTGTCGGACTCGGCGATGTCGTTGTACGGGTTGCCGGGGGAGATGCGCAGGCCGGTGCGGTCGGCGCCGATCTCGTCGGCCACGGCGGCGGCGACCTCGACGGCGAAGCGGATGCGGCCCTCGACCGAGCCGCCGTAGCCATCGGTGCGCTGGTTGGTGTTGTCGGACAGGAACTGGTGCACCAGGTAACCGTTGGCTCCGTGGATCTCCACACCGTCGGCGCCTGCCGCGACAGCAGCCGCTGCGGCGCGGCGGAAGTCCTCGACGGTCGCCGCGACCTCCTGCGTCGTCAGAGCACGGGGTGTCGGCATCTCCTGGGGCCCGGACGCGGTGAACATCGCGCCCTCCGGCCGGATCGCCGAAGGAGCGACCGGCCGGCGCCCGTGGGGGGTGTTGTCGGGGTGGGCGATGCGTCCGGTGTGCATCAGCTGGATGACGATCCGGCCGTCGGCCGCGTGAACGGCGTCGGTGACCTTGCGCCATCCGGCGATCTGGTCGTCATTGTGGATGCCGGGGGTGAGGAGGTAGCCCTGTCCGTCGGGGGAGGGCTGGGTGCCCTCGGTGATGACGAGCGCGTGCGAGGCCCGCTGGGCGTAGTACTCGGCGTTCAGCTCGGTCGGTACGCCTTCGGATGTGGAGCGGTCACGGGTCATGGGGGCCATGACCAGGCGGTGCGGCAGAGATATGCCGCCAAGAGTGGTCGGCGTCCACAGGGAATTGAGCATGAGGGTTCCTTCGGCATGGCGGTGACCGGCTGGTCACCGCAAGGGCAGTGGGTGGTCGTGGGGAAGTGGTGGGAGGGCGTGCTCAGCCGACGGTCAGGACGAGCTTGCCCCGCACGTGCCCGGCGTCGCTGACCTGCTGGGCCGTGGCCGCCTGGTCGAGGGGGTGGGCGGTGACGGTGGTGACGAGCTTGCCGGCCGCGGCGTCCTGGGCCAGGGCGGCCAGGTGTGCGGTCGAGCGTTCCTGGATTCCCTGGGAGAAGGTGACGCCCAGCTGCCGTGCACCGAAGTCGGCGATGGTGACGATGCGCTCGGTGCCGCCCCTCAGGGTGATGGAGTCCTCCAGCGCTCCCTTGCCGGCCAGGTCGAACACCGCGTCCACGCCGTCGGGGGCCAGCTCCCGAACCCGCTCGACCAGGCCCTCGCCGTACACGGTCGCGGTGGCGCCCAGAGAGGTGAGGTAGTCCTGGTTGGAGGGGCCTGCGGTGGCGATCACGCGTGCTCCGCGGGCCGTGGCGAGCTGGACCGCCAGGGTGCCCACCGCTCCGGACGCGCCGTGCATCAGCACGGTCTCCCCGGCGGCGACGCCCAACAGGTTGAGGACCCGTTCCGCCGTCTCGCCGGCCACCGGCAGCGCGGCCGCGTCCTGCCAGTCGAGGCCGGCGGGCTTGGGGGCCACGGTGGTTGCCAGCGCGTACTGGGCGTACGAGCCGGTGTCCGACCAGCCCAGCACCTCGTCGCCGACCCGGAGGTCGCTCACGCCCTCACCCAGGGCGTCCACCACTCCGGCGAACTCGCCACCGGGCACGGCGGGGAAGGTCGTCGGGCGGACGGCCTCCAGCATCCCGGAGCGGATCTTGCCGTCCAGCGCGTTCACCCCGGCGGCCTTCACGCGGACCCGGACCTGGCCGGGGCCGGGCTGCGGGACCTCGATGTCCGCCTCGTGCAGCACGTCCGGGCCGCCGAACTGGTGGAAGACGATTGCTTTCATGATGACTCCATTTCCTTCGCCTGAGAGTGTGGCTGGCCACATGATTACCGTAACAGGGAATCGTGTGGCTGGCCAAGTATTGGCCATCGTGACGACATGTGACGGCGTGACTCTGTAGGGTGAGGAGTCCTTGCAGGGTCATGGCGCCGGGGCTGACTGGGTTCTGGGCGCCGAGGGCCCGGAGTGTGGTCGGCAGGGAGTCAGGCAGGGCGGCGCGTAGGTCAAGGCGGCGCGGCTTTCGACGTCACGCGGGTGCCGGCTGTGGTTCCTCCGGCACTCCAGCGACCTTGCGGGCCGGCTCCGCAAGAGGGGTGGCGGTGGGCGCCACGCGCAGTGGCGGTTCGCCGGCGCGCCGTTTCGTGCGCCGAGGTGACGGCGCATCAGGAATGGTCCGCGGCAACCGAAAGGCGGCTGGGTGGCATCGCGTTTCGGCCGTCGGATGGCGTGAACAGGCCGCTATGGGCGGGGTCCATCTCATGCCCAGGGAGGCCGAAGTGGTCGCGGACGTGGCAGCGCGCCTCGCGCGCGGGTGGGGCACGGACCAGGCCTGACCAGCGATACGCCCATAACGGACGCCTTGCTGCCGGCCCTCGGGGTCGCCCCCGAGGGCTGCGGTGTCCCTCAGCCGTACGCCGCCGTGTCCCACTCCCGTCCCTGAATGGTTCCCGCCAGCCATGACAAGTCGGCCGACCGGATCTCGAGCACGGCGGACGGGACGCGGTCGGGGTCCTGCCACAGCGCTCGCCAGGCGTCCAGGAAGGCGGCCTGCCAGGCGGTGGCGTCGGCCGGGTCGAGGCCGCGTGCGCGCAGTTCGGCCTCTACGGCCCGCCGAGCCGCGTCCTCGTCGAAGGGCATACGGCGCCGGGCGGTCACGGAGACCGCCGCGATCACCCGGTCCGCGTACTCGGCCAGGGCGACCGGGTCCCAGTACGCTCCCGGCCCGGCCTCGCGGTCCAGCCGCTCGGGGTCGGTGTCGGCCAGCAGTCGCATCGCGAAGGCGGCGGACGCGGACGGTTCCCCGGCGTCGGGATGGATCGCAGACAGGGTCAGCTCGACGGTGTTGTCGCTCACGCGCGTGACGCGCACCCGCCACAGACTCGCCAACGAAGGCTCCCTTCCTCGTGAGTGCCGCCACCCATCCCATGCGGGCGGCCGCCCGTTAGGTGGTGATTCTGCCGGTAGCGATCAGATTGGCCAGGGTGGCCAGCTGCGCGTCGCTGTTGATGCGCTCGGCGAACGTGACGGCACCTCGCTGCTGGCCCCGGCCGCCCTGCCGGGGCGGCCGGAACGGCATCTGCGAGAACGTGTGGATCACGGACTCCGCGGCACCCAGAGCACCCGCCTGGTCCACCAGGCCCCGGAACTCCCCGCTGCGGGCGCCGCCCGCGCCGATCGACTGGAGGAAGACGACGTCGCCCGCGTCCCATCTGCGGTTTGCGGTGACCTGGACCAGATCCGGGAGGGTGATGGTGGCGGCGGCCAGTGCCTGGCCGAAGTAGGTCGGTTGAGGGTCCGTGAAGACGAACGGGAGTGCGGCGGCCAGGACCTGCCAGATCCCGGTCGTGGGGTCGTACCGCTTGAAATTGATCGTGAGGGACCGGACGAAGTACGGGGCGAAGGACTGCTGGTACTGCGAGGTCTGGGGGTTGGCCGTCCCGTAGTCCACGTCGACGCCGAAGTAGACGTAGTGGCGCGGAGCGTTCCACGCCAGGGCGGAGTTCGCGGCTGCCACGGTGACCAGCTCCCGCTTCAGCACGCTCTCGACGCCGGCCTCGTACCGGCTGTTGTCCCGCTTGGAGGCGGGCACCAGGTTGTTCTGCGTTCCGGGACCGCCCGCCTGCATATTGATGAGATGGAAACGGATCCAGAAGTTCGTAAGACCGAGCTGGCGGACGTAGGTGTACCCCGTGGGATCGACGGCCGGGGGCGAGCCGGTCAGTGAGCCGTCGCTGATCATCTCGATGGACGTCGTCCTGCCCGCGGAGTCCACGACGGGGTAGATGAACGAGCCCTGCGGAACGGCGTTCGTGTTGTAGGCAACGCGCTGGACCTGCCGCCGCCGAGCGGAGCCCTCGCCCGTCCGCCCCCGTTCGGATGCCGCCCCCTCCCCGAGGCCGGTGCTCCGCTGCACGGGGGCGGGCCCCGACATCACCCGGGCGGCGTTGGCCTCGGCGGCCCGCTCGAAGGCGTCACCGGGTGTGCTGACCCGCAGTCCGTCGCCGGTGTCGGTGCCGGCGACCGGCCCGCTTCGCTGCTGGATCACATGGGTCAGCTCATGGGCCAGGGTGTGCTTGTCGCCTCCGCCCTCGCCGATGACCACATGGCTGCCGGAGGTGTAGGCGCGGGCCCCGAGTTGGGCGGCCGACCGGCGGGCAGCACTGTCGACGTGCAGACGTACGTCGCCGAAGTCGGCGTCGAGCCGGGCCTCCATCTCCTGCCGCAGCGGGGCGTCAAGCGGACGGCCCCCACTGCGCAACACCGCGTCGACCTCGGGGGCGCGCTGGACGGCCGTGCCGTCCGAGTGTCCGCAGCCCGGACCGTGCTCGTGGCGTTCGTCGGCGATGAGCTGAGCCAGTGCCCGGTTGCCCACCGTTCGTTGCAGGACGCCGAGGGCGGCAGGTGACAGCTCGCCGGTTCGGCCCAACGCGGCGGTGCTCGCGGCGGCCGACCGGGCCGGGGCCGGACGCCGGTCCCGTTCCTGCTGCGGGCCTTGGTCCTGCGTATCCTGCCGCGCCCGCATCGCCGCTCTCCCTCGCCCTCAGCCGTGTACAGTCCCACCACGCTTCCGTCCTCACGCCATGTACGCCAGGGTCGTTCGGGCAATCTTGCGGGCAGCATTGGTGACGCTGCGCAGGGCCTGGCGTCGGCCGAGTGGGCCAGGGGACGCCCGTCGTCCCGTACAGGTGGAGCACGGCGTCCACCGTGAGCACAGGTCTATGGCAGGAGGCCGCGCTGGTACCAGGTGCCTGACTTGCCGCCGAGATCGGCCGGGGTAGCGGGGCCAACCGGGACGAAGCCGGCCTTGGTCAGGACTTTCTGGGACGCGGCGTTGTCGTGGGAGGCGGCCGCCCTCAGTGTGTGCAGACCGTGCACCGCTGTCGCCATTCGGCACAGCTCCTGGACGGTCGCGGTCGCCACGCCGCGGCCGGCGACCTGCTCCGCGACCCGGTAGCCGAGTCCGGCAGTGCCGTTCTCCACGTCGTACAGGTTGAACCTGCCGAGTACCGAACCGTCCTCGGCGACGAGCACGTAGAACGCGCAGATGCCGGCCTCTTGCTCGGTCAGCAAGGCGTGGTACCGGTCGGTGAACCGGTCGAAGAAGTCGTCGCCGCGGTCGGGGATCGACGCAGCGAAGTAGCCGCGGTTCGCCAGCTCGAAGGCCAGGACCGCCGGGGCATGGCCGACATGCAGCCGCTTCAGCTCGGGCACCGCCCGACTGTACCCAGACCGTGCGCTGAGGCCACCTGAGTTTCCGCCAGTGGCAGACAGACCCAATACCAGGACATCATCTACCGATCTGGGGTTGGAGTAGGTCTGTGCGGATATCAGGTGACCACGCTGGTCCACCTGTGGGTCATGTGGCGTTTCGGATCATTGAGCGCAGTCGTTGTCGCGATGTTGGCGGGTGCCGCCGACTGGCTGTTGGTTCCTGGTGAGGTGGGAAGCCGCGATCACTTGCGGCTGCCTGGGGGCCACGCACCGGGCGAACAGCGCACGCGATGGTCATGTACGGCGGCTGTGGTCCGCCCACCGTTCGCCGTCCTTGGGGGACCCGGCCTCGTACGCCCCAGCATGGTGATCTTCACAATGACCTGGACCTCGTGACGGTCGTGTCAGTTGGGGGAGGGGCGCTGGTGGCGCCGGTACCAGAGTGCGCCGACCGCGGCGGATGCCGTGGCCAGGGCGATGCCGAGGACCGGCCATCGGCTGTCGGCGAGGCGCAGGCCGGTCAGGAGGGTCACGGCGGTCACTGCGAGCGGCACGAGGAGGGAGAGGAGCGCGCGGAGTGCGGCCGCCACTGCTTCCGGTTCGGGGCGGGACGTCCGGTTGCGGCGGCGGGCGGGTGCGGTGTCGGCGAAGTAGTAGGCGAGGGCGCGGTCTGCCAGACGGGCGTCGGCGCGTTGGTAGGTCACTGCCATGTACGGGAGCCAGACGAGGGGGGCGACCAGTCCGACCAGGAAGACCGTGCCCAGGAGCATCCACCGCCAGGCTTGGACGGTGACCCGGCGGAGGCGCCGGCCCGGTGTCCGGCCCGCGTCGTCTGGCCTGAGCACGCCGAGGAGGTGAGCCATCCTCAGGGTGACGTGCCACAGGGCCGTCCATCGCTTCCAGCGGACGGGGCCGTCGGCGGCGTGTCCGGTGCCGGCGAGCGCGTGCTGCGCCCGCCCGGTGTCCTCGTACACGCCTTGCAGGACGAGGAGTTCGCCGGCGCGGGCGCGCGCCGTGGGGTCGCGGCCGTCGAGGGCGGCCAGCTCCAGGACGGTACGTGCCTGGCGGAGCAGCGCTGCACAGAACGCGACAGGGATGAGGACGAGGAAGGGGCCGCCCACGAGGGATCCTTCCGTTACCACGGCCCGTCTGCCGCGAGCGATCACCTGGGCCCGGAGCTCCGTCTCGGTGGCGGTGGGGTGGTTCCGCCGGAGTGAGGCGATTGCTTCGGGCACGGCCGGAGCGATGCGGCGGACGGCGAAGTCGGCAAGGCGTTCGGGAAGGTGCCCGGGATCGGTGATGACCGACGCCAGCAGCGAGCGTTCAGGGGAGGGACCCTCACGTGAGCTCGTACTGCTCAGCTTCTCCCGGTGCGGCACAGACGGCATCCTTCACGGATAACACCAATTGTGAGGTGAATGGGAACTTTCCCCCTTTCCCTCGTACCCCGACCGCGGATTCTCGGCTCGCATGCGTCTTCACTGATCGAGAGGGCCGAGCAGGGTGTGGCGTGACGGTCCTGTCGGTACGTGGTGCCTCGCCCGGCCAGGTGCTGTCAGTCCGCGGTGCCTCGCGCGGTTGAGGGCTTCTTCGCCACGGGCCGCTTGGCACCTTTGCTCCTGTTGCCGCTCGTAGCGCTGGACCCTGGCTTTGCGGCCGCGTTCTTGCGCGTCGTGGCCTTCTCCGCGCCTGCGGCCGGCCGCGTCGGCGCTGCCCGGGTCGGTGTGGTCGGCCACTTCAGCTCGATCTCCAGCTCGATCTGCCCACCACCGATCTCGACCTCCATCTCACTGTGGAGGCGATCGGGTATCCGCAGGCTCAGCGTTCCGGAACCGAGTTCCAGCTCGGCATCCCCGCCTTCCCGCAGCGCGGTTGCCAGTGCCGTGAGTTGGTCAGCGGCCTCAAGGCGTGACAGGGAGCGCTTCTGCTCGAACTTGAGGTCCTTCATGGTGTCTCCGATCCGCATACGGCCTGGGTGACCGTCCGGCCCCACCAGCGCTGTTCGTGGGTTTCGGCCGGTCGGGCTACCTCCAATCTCGTCCTCCCCGGTTCGCTGCGCACGCCGGGGGCAGGGGTGAAGGTTCTCGATGGACAGCGCGCAAGCCATCTGTGCAGGTCATGGTGACGTTGTCGCGCGTGCGGACACGTGACCGACGAGGGCACCTGCGGTACGCGAGCCACGGCGCCGGGTGCCGGAACGCCAGGAGCACCTGTCGGCTCGGCCCGCCCGGGGCCCCATCACCCAGCGAGCCGATGCCGCCCCGCCCCGCACACCGGCCGCCGAGGCGTGCCGAACCGTCGGCGCGCGATGAGCGCGAGGCCTGGATGGGATCTACGGTTGGGGAAGGCTTCACCTGTGCGGAACCCGGTTCCCGACGCGTCGCACCCTCGCGTCCCGACACTTCCCAGGAGGGCATTCGCCATGTCCACCGCTTCGGACACCCCCGTCCTGGACACCCTCGCCGCCATGACGGTCGACTCGATCGAGCGCTGCGGGATGGCCCCGGACCTGCTCGTCCTCACCCGCATCGCTGCGCTCGCGGCCTCGGACGCCCCGCCCATCTCCTACGCGGCCCATATCGACCCGGCCATCAGAGCCGGCCTGACCGTCGAACAGCTGCAGGACGTCCTGGTCGCCGTCGCACCCATCGTGGGCACCGCCCGCGTCATGACGGCCGCGGGCAACATCGCCAAGGCCTTTGGCATCGCCATCGCCGTAGCCGATGCCGAGATCGAAACGCAAGGCTGACAACGACCGTCATCAGGCGCCGATGATCCGGGCGGCCGTCATCGGACAGAAGGCCACATCGGACAGTAGGCCAAGGAGCGACCCGCCCCGCACCACGCGCCCTGTGCCGGGCGTCTCCTTGGCCGCAGCATCAGGCAGGAGCGTCTCCGATGTCCCAGAACGCGACCACGGCGATGCGCGCCGCACCCCACACCACGCCGCAAGAGCGTGCGGCTCTCGGCAAGGAGGCACGACGCCGCACGCCGCGGTCGGACCACGCCGTGTACAGGCCCTCTCCCGACCGGCCGGACCCGCTGACGATCCTGCAGACCCAGTCCGAGGCGCGGGTGCCCGAACTCGTCCCGATCCGCTATGGCCGGATGACGGAGTCACCCTTCCGCTTCTACCGGGGTGCCGCCGCGATCATGGCGTCCGATCTGGCCGACAGCCCCAGCTCGGGACTCACGGCCCAGTTGTGCGGCGACGCGCACCTGTTGAACTTCCGACTGCTCGCCTCGCCGGAACGGCAGTTGGTGTTCGACATCAACGACTTCGACGAGACGCTGCCGGGCCCCTGGGAGTGGGACGTCAAGCGCCTCTCGGCGAGCCTCGTCATCGCGGGCCGGGCCAACGGCTTCGACGACGACGAACGCGCCCGCATCGTGAGTGCCACGGTCCGCTCCTACCGCAAGGCGATGATCCACTTCGCGGCGTCAGGCAACCTCGACGTCTGGTACACGAAGATCGACGCGGACCTCCTGGAATCACTGGCCTCGGGCCGACTCGACGCGACGAAGCGAGGCCGCAAGAATCTGGCCCGCGCGCTGGCGAAGGCCCGCACCCGCGACAGCCTGCAGGCCTTCGACAAGCTCACCGAGACGGTCGACGGCCGGCCCAGGATCGCGGCGGATCCCCCGCTGCTCGTCCCGGCAGGCGACCTGCTGCCGGAAGTGGAGCGCAGCGCGCTGGAGCGCCAGTTCCGCGCTCTGATCGAGCGGTACGGACGCACTCTCGCCTCCGACCGGCGCGCGCTCCTGGAGGACTACCGACTGGCCGACGTCGCCCGCAAGGTGGTCGGCGTCGGCAGCGTCGGAACCCGATGCTGGATCTTCCTGCTCCTCGGCCGGGACGACCAGGACCCGCTCTTCCTCCAGGCCAAGGAGGCCGACACCTCGGTGCTCGCCGCACACGTCGGCGCGAGCCGGTACCGCAATCAGGGCGAGCGGGTCGTCTCGGGCCAGCGGCTGATGCAGGCCACCAGCGACATCTTCCTCGGCTGGGAGCGGGTGGACGGGTTCGACGGCAGGCAGCGCGACTTCTATGTCCGCCAGCTGCGCGACTGGAAGGGCATCGCCATACCGGAGCGGATGCGGCCCAAGGACATGCGTGCGTTCGGCGAACTGTGCGGGGCCACGCTGGCTCGTGCGCACGCGCGGTCCGGCGACCGCATCGCGATCGCGGCATACCTGGGCGCCGGCGACTCCTTCGACCGCGCGATCGCCACCTTCGCGGAGTCGTACGCGGACCAGAACGAGCGTGACCACCAGGCCCTGGTCGACGCGGTGCACGCGGGTCGGCTTCCCGCGGAGGAACTGCCGACAGCTTGACCGTCGACGCCCACCCGGCTCGCCCCGAGCGAGTGGATACCCTCCGCTATCGCCGCGAGGCCGGTCGTCATCGCCGAGCACCGGCCGTGCCGGCCGGGGCATAAGGGCTGGTGAACAGGCCAGTGCCCACCGTGCCGCGCGCCGCGGGGGAGAGACTGGGATCCTGTGTGGAGGGAGCGCCGTCCGTGACGTGACCCTGGCGGACAGGGGTGTGAGCGCCGTGGCCGAGATCTACGAGAACGCCCAAGCACCGACCCATCCGGCAGTTCTGGCAGTGCCGGCGGTTCCCTTTGCTGATCCCCGGGGAGACCCGTTCCTGCGCACGCGGTTCGCGCTTCCGGCCAGGCCCGCCACGTTCCTGCGGCGGCAGCGGCTCATCGACCACCTCGACCAGGCTCACCAGACGCCGCTGACCCTGGTCAACGGCGCGGCAGGAGCCGGCAAGACCCTGCTCACCGCGGACTGGGCCGCCGGACAGGGGTCGCCCGTCGCCTGGCTCACCGTCGAAGTGGGGGACCGGCGCCCCGGGGTGTTCTGGGCATACGTCCTTCAGGCTCTGCGCGCTGGTGGCGCACCGGCCTCCGAAGCGGTCAAGGCCCCCTCGGACGCGACGCACGTGGACCAGAGGCTGCTGGCCACACTCGCCGCCGAGCTGAACGACGGCGACCGGCCCGTGATTCTCGTGCTCGACGAGTACGACTGCCTGACCACTGCCGAGGTCACGGAGCAACTGGAGTTCGTCCTGCACCACGCCGGACGGGGCCTGCACCTCGTCCTCGTCACCCGGACCGAACCCCTGCTGCCGCTGCACCGCTACCGGGCCGCCGGCGAGCTGACGGAAGTCCGCGCCGCCGAGCTGGCCTTCACCGCCGAGGAGGCCGTCGCGCTCCTTGAGCTGCACGGTCTGAGCCTCCCGCTCCACGCCGCGGCCGCCCTGGTGGACCGCACCCGGGGCTGGGCCGCCGGCTTGCGTCTGTCCGCCCTGGCCGCTCGGGAGAGCGCCGACCCGGAGCTCTACCTGAAGGAGTTCGAGGCGGACCGCAGCACGGTCGCGGACTTCCTGCTGGCGGAGGTCCTCAAGGGGCAGCCGGAGGAGACCCAGGACCTGCTGCTGCGGGTGAGTGTCCTGGAGCGCTTCTGTCCCGACCTGGCCAACGCACTGACCCTGCGGACCGACGCCGAGCCCATTCTCGCCCGGCTGCACCGCGCCAACGCGTTCGTCGAGCACCTCGGGCACTCGTGGTACCAGCTCCATCCGCTGTTCGGGGAGATACTCCGGGCCCATCTGCGCGAGCGCCTGCCCGGCCTGGAACCGGAACTCCACCGGCGGGCCGCGCACTGGCTGCGCCGTTGCGAGTTCCTGCCGGAGACAGTCGCCCACGGAGCCGCCGCGAGCGACTGGGACTTCGCCGCCGGCGCCCTCGTCGACGACCTGGCGATCGGACAGCTCTTCACCGGCCTGCGCTCAGGTGACCTGACCGAGTTGTTCTCCCCGATGGGGCCCGAAGCCAGAAGCCCCGCAGCCGACCTCGTGCGCGCGGCCGGCGACCTGTCCCGCTACGACCTCCAACGCGGGCTGGCCCGCCTGCGCAGCGCCGAGGAGCACCTGGCCGACGACGCGCCCGAGCTGGCCGCCGCCAAACTGAGTTTCGCGCTGCTCGAAGCGCTGGCCGCCCGGCTGACCGGATGTCCCGCACTGGCCGAAAGGGCCGCCGAGAAGGCCGACGAACTGCGGCACGAGCTCCCGGCGCATCTCCTGGACAAGCATCCCGAACTCAACGCTCTCCTGCTGACCCATCTGGGTTCGGCCCGCCTGTGGGCCGGGCGCTTCGAGGACGCGCGCGCCGTCCTCACCGAGGCAGCCGGCAGCCCCGGCGGGGCTGCCACAGCGCTGCCTCGGGAGGACTCGCTGGAGCACCTGGCTCTGCTCGACTATCTGAACGGCTGGCCGGGCCGGGCGGAGCGCAGGGTTCTGGCGACGGCTCCGCAGGACGAAGGGCTCGGCCCGCCCCGGCCGTCCGGCTCCGGCATCGGACAACTGGTCCTGGCAGCCGTGGCCGTCGACCGCCATGAGCTGGGCCGGGCTCAAGCCCTCCTCGACGAGACGGCCCAGCTCCCCTCGGGAACGCGTGACCCCGTGATGGCGGCGGGACGCGCCCTCACCACGGCGCGCCTCCTGCTCGTCAGGGGCAAGGCAAGAGCCGCCGCGGAGGCGGCGGACCCGGCCGTCGCCGCCGCCGTGGTCTCGCCGTGGGCGGCAGGCTACGAAGCGCTCTTCGTCTCCGCCGCCCACCTGGCCGAAGGACGGCCGGACGAAGCCGCCGAGGTGCTTCAGGGCATGACCGGTGACCAGCCGGTGTGTGCCGTGGAGGCCGCGGCCATCCAGGTCGCCGCAGGCCGTGCCTCGGCGGCCATCGACCTGCTCGACAGCATCCGCACCGGTGGCCGGCCCGGCCCGGCGGTGACGGTGAGGGCGGCGCTGGTGAGAGCGCAGGCGGCGCAGAGCGCGGGAGACACCGCCACCGCCCGCAAGCTAGTCACCCAGGCGCTCCTCGACGCCCGCAGGGAGCGGCTGCCACGTCCGTTCCTCGATGCGGGAGCGTGGATCCGGCCCCTCCTGGCCACGCCTGCGCTCCAGGAGCTGGCAGCGGGCTGGCTCACCCCCGGCCTGCCGCGACGCGACGGGCAACCCCGGCCGAAATCCCTGTCCCCGCCGCCGCTGGTCGCGGTGGAGCTGAGCGGACGCGAGCGCGACGTCCTGGAACGGCTGGCCCGGATGATGTCGACGGAGGAGGTGGCCGCCGACCTCTATGTGTCGGTGAACACCGTGAAGACCCACCTCA
Organism: Streptomyces sp. ID05-39B; assembly: GCF_033794725.1. Taxonomy (NCBI): domain Bacteria; kingdom Bacillati; phylum Actinomycetota; class Actinomycetes; order Kitasatosporales; family Streptomycetaceae; genus Streptomyces; species Streptomyces sp. ID05-39B. The sequence goes on from NZ_JARGEF010000029.1 coordinate 29,259, forward strand.
AGAGCGTCTACCGGAAGCTGGCCGTGAACCGGCGGGGTGACGCCGTGCGCCGCGCCCGTGACCTCCGCCTGCTGTGAAAACGCATGGACGACAGGTCCGGCGCCCGCACCTCACGGGACGCTGTTCTCCCCCGTGGCGGGTGAGGCACGAGGGCCGTACCTGGATGCGATGGGCAGGAGAGCCGGGCGGGCGAAGGCCGCTGCCGGCCGCCTCCGCCGGAGGACCGGCCGACTTGGCGAGGTGGACAGCGTGAAGCACTGGCGGGCTCTGATCGTCCTGGGTACTGCGTGTTTCTCGGCACCGGCTGCCTGGGCTTGTTCCGCCGTACCGAGCTGCTGCCGCTGCTGCTCACCGGCAGGGTGCTCCGGGGCGCACGCGTGCATACCCTGCTGTCCGGGGCGCGGCCGGCGCAACGGGCCGTGGACCGCCGGGCCATGCTGCTGGTGGGCCGGCGACGAGTGGCGGATCGTCAACGCTGCCGTCCCGCCTGCCGCCGCGGTGACAATCAGCCCGCTCCCGGGCCGCGACCGCAGGTCGGCCCGGTGCTCGGCCTGCTGATCATCTCTTTCGAAACGTTCTCGAGCACCGATGGCTCGTGAACCGCAGAGTCCGCTGCCAGGCCACGGTCACCTGTACCGGGTGAAGCCCTACGGGAAGGTGCCGGCGCACGATCGTGGGAAGAGGGTGCCGTCCGCCTGTCCCGGGCACGCCATGGGAGGACAGCTCGTGCGCTACGAGATCCGAGTCGAGGGACATATGTCGGAGACGCTGGCCAAAGCCTTTCCGGAGCTGGGCCACGTGGTGATGTCCGGCCAGACCGTCCTCTTCGGCCCCGTCGTGGACGAAGCACACCTGTACGGGCTGCTGGCACGCTGCCAGTCACTGGGCCTGCATGTCCTGGAGATGAGACAGCTGCCGGAGTGACGGGACCGGGGTATGCGGTGCAGGACGGGAGCCTCCAGCCTGCTCCGCCCGGATCCGGCCACGGCGGCATGCGGCTTCCGGCGAGGTCCAGCTCGTCCTGGCCGGCGTAGGACTGGGCGAACTCGGCGACGTGACGGTGGGGGCAACCCTGGATCGATCAGGTACTCGCACACCACCCCTCCACCGCCCCCTTCGCACCGCTCCGTCCGCGCTCCGGAAGCGTCCGTTCGATCACACGAGGAGGAGTCATGACCATGCCGCGTAGTCCGGCATCAGGCAGCGGACAGGAACACGAGCCCGACGGGGCGGCCCCTGGTCCGACGGACGATCCCGCGCTGGCACTGGGACGGCTCGGCCGCTCGGGCGGCTGGCTTCTGGGGTCGGCCGTCGCGACGCTGGTACTGGGCGTACTGGTTCTGGTCTGGCCGGACGCGACACTGCACGTTCTGGCGGTCCTCATCGGCCTGCACCTGCTGGTGACCGGGTCGTTCCGCTTCGTGGACGTCTTCGCACGGACCGGGCACGAACGGCTCCCTGGGCTACTCCTGGCCGTGCTCTACATCCTCGCCGGAGTGCTGTGCCTGCGGAACCCGCTGCAGACGATCAACGCGCTCTCACTGATCGTCGGGGCCGTCTGGCTGGTGTCCGGCATCCTCACCCTCTATACGGGCCTCGCCGCCGAGGATCTGCCACACCGTGGCGTCGTCCTGGGCGCCGCGGTGCTCGGCATCGTCGCGGGGGTCGTGGTGCTCGCACTGCCGGCCGAGTCGGCCCGCGCCCTGACCCGACTGCTCGGCCTGTGGCTCATCCTGCTCGGCCTGGGAGAGGCGATGGTCGCTCTCGCGTGGCGGGCCGCACTGCGAAGGACACACCCCAAGGAGGCGCGGGCCCCCGCCGGGACGGCCTGACACCAACCCCGCCGTTCCGGCGGGCGCGGCGGACACATCGGATCGGTGGGTCGCCTCCCTCCACCGCCCACCGTCATTCCGAGCGGCGGTCGCCATGACCAGTTCGGTCGGCTGGGGCCTGGCTCCCCCGTTTCCGGTCCTGCTGGTCGCGGTGTTCCTCGCCGCCGTTCCGGGACTCGCCGTCGGCCGGTACGTCGCCTCCTGCAGCTGGTGCCGGACGCCGCCGTCTCCCGCCGTCTGCGAGAACGAACCCTGACCTGCCGCACGAGCGCGTCGATCGCGTGCGGCGCTGCCCGAAGATTCACCCGCATCGGGTGAGGCCATCGGTCCCTGACCGGGTCCACCCTGAGGCAACGCACAAAAGGGACGGCGGCTCGTCGAGCGCCGGGACGGAGAAGAGATATGAGCGCGCAGACCTATCTGGCGTACGACTACCCCATGTTGAGCGTGTTCTGGAGCATGCTCCTCTTCTTCCTCTGGATCATGTGGTTCGTCCTGCTCTTCCGCGTCGTCTTCGACATCTTCCGTGATGACGAGATGAACGGGTGGGCGAAGGCCGGCTGGCTGGCGTTCACCGTCCTGATGCCCTTCCTGGGCGTCTTCGTCTACGTGATCGCCCGCGGCAAGAACATGGGTCGTCGGGAAATAGCGCAGGCCCGAGCACAGCAGGAGGCCTTCGACGACCGCATCAGGGAGGCCGCGGGCGGCACGGGCCGACAGAGCAGCGCCGACGAACTCGGCAAGCTGTCCGAGATCCGCGCCCGAGGTGACATCACGGACGAGGAGTTCCGCAGGGCGAAGGAACTGGTCCTGGCCGGCCACGGCGCCGCGAACCCCGCCGGTTCGACCGCCGCCCGCACTCCCAGCCGCTGAGCGTCGGCCGGCACACCACGAAGCGAGGCGCGAAATGACCGCCACACATACCCGGCCCGCTGACACGACGAAGCAGGAGTGGGCAGCCGGCCTGACAGCCTTCGCGGCCGTGATGCTCTTCCTCGTCGGACTGCTCGACATCTTCCGGGGCATCATGGCTGTCGCCGAGGACGACATCTTCGTCACGACCCGCAACTACGCGTTCGCGTTCGACCTGACCAGTTGGGGTTGGATCCACCTCTCCCTCGGCGTGCTCGCCATCATCGTGAGCATCGGGCTGCTCAAGGTCTCCATGTGGGCGCGCGTGTCCGGCGTGGTCATCGCCGGACTCGTCATCATCGCCAACTTCCTTTCGCTGCCGTACTACCCGGTGTGGTCGGTCGTGATGATCGCCCTCTCGGGCTTCATCGTCTGGGCCCTGTGTGTGGTCCAGCGCGACAACCTCTTCGACCTGTCCGAGGCCGAGTAGACCCGCGCGGCGACGCGAGGAACGTCAGCGGCTGGAGATCGAGGTGGCGTGCGGGCGCGCGAGGTGCCGCCACCGATCGGAGATGTTGGACACGAGCGCCGGCAGGGCGAGAACTACGCCTACAACCTGCGCGCCACTCAGCAGCTCAAGAAGCTCGCCGCGGCCAAGGGCATCATCGCCGCACAGCTCGCACTGGCCCGGCTGCTCGCCCGGGGCGACGACGTGGTTCCGATCCCCGGTACCCGCAACGCCGCGCGCCTGGAGGAGAACACCGGTGCCGTCGACGTCGAACTCACCGACGCAGACCTCGAGCACATCACGATCCTGCCCCAGGTTCCGCGGGCAGCCGCTACCCGGCCGCCATGCTGGCCGCCATGTCGACCGACTGACGCTCAAGCACGGGGACAGGTCGTCGGCCCGGAGCCGGTCCGTAGGCTGGCGCTCATGAGTATGAACGGGGAGTACCTGCGCGTCACACCTGCGGAACTGGATCGGGCCCTCACCGATGCTGAATGGGCGTGGGACCTCGCTGCCGCGATTCAGGACGCGCAGGTCAGCGAACCCGCGCCGGCCGAGGCGCGGCACTTCACCACGCACCAGACGTGGCACATGCTCGGGTTCCTCCTGAAACGCTCGGCCTTCCCCGTCGACATCGTCCATGGCGAGGAAACTCTCGCCGCCGACGACTGGGGCTACGAACCGCCGCGATACCTGACCCCGGACCGGGTGCGGCTCGCCGCTGAGGTCCTGCAGCGGACCACGTACGACCAGCTCATCCAGGGTGTCGATCCTTCCGAACTCACCAAGGCCGAGATCTACCCCGATATCTGGGACTCGTCGGACTCGTTGGAGTGGGCAGGCGACCTGTTCACGCCCCTGAGCGAGTTCTTCCGGGGTGCCGCGTCCGCCGGTGACGCGATGCTGCTCTGGATCGACTGACCGACCCAGGACGGTTCAGCGGTGTCCGGACGCGGTGGTGCCTGCCACGACGGGGGAGACGCGGCAGGCACCAGGACCAGTCTGGCACCGCCTTCGAGGCCTGACCAGGGTGTGTCGGCGGGCGTCAGCGCGCGATCGTAGGTCGTTCGTCCTCCACATGAAGGCCAACGGGACCCGCACCCCCAAGATCTTCACACTCACCACGCGGTCCCGGGCCCCCGGTGTGACATGGCGCGCGACGCGCAGACACTTTTTCAAGCCGATCAGCACACGCGGCGCTACCACCCGGGTGTTCATCTGGTACAGCTCCAGGTCAACGGCCGCACCCACGGGGAAGCGTCGTTCACGCTGCACTGCTGAGGGCAACCGCCCCGGTGGCGTACCGGCCGTGGCGCGGCCACCCCCACGGGGCTCCCGCCACCAGAAACGGGAACCTGCATCCGCGCGGGTGTCGGCTCGGCGTGTGATGGCCGGGCGTGAGGCCGGCGGTGACCCGGTCAACCGGTTCGTATGCTGTCGCCGGCGGGACAGAGTCATGGCGGCGTCACGACGACTCGCGCACCACCAACTCGGTCGGGAGTGTCACCTGTTGCCGGTCTGCGCCGTGCCGGGTGATGTCGGTCAGGATCCGGGCCATGGTCCGGCCGAGTTCCTCGACCGGTTGACGGACGGTGGTCAGCGGGGGGTCGGTGTGGCGGGCGAGGACGGAGTCCTCGAATCCGATGACGGCGACATCGCCGGGCACCCGGCGCTTCTGGCGGCGCAGTTCGGCCAGGGCGCCGACGGCCATGAGGTCCGACGCGGCGAACACGGCGTCCAGGTCCGGCGCACGTTCAAGAAGCGAACGCATCGCTCGACGGCCCCCCTCCTCGCTGAAGTCGCCGGGCTCCGCCAGGGATTCGTCGGCTCGCATTCCCGCCTCCTGGTGGGCGTCGCGCCAGCCGGCGAGCCGGCTCCGGCCGACGTCCATGTCGAGTGCCCCGGTGATGGTGGCGATGCGGCACCGGCCTCGGCCCAGCAGATGCCGAACGGCCGCGGCGGCGCCCCCGGCGTTGTCGGAGTCCACGTAGCTGAGTCCTTCCCGCTCGTCCCGGCGGCCCGCCAGCACGGTGGGGAGTCCCATCTCCTCGAGTATGCCTGGCAGTCGGTCGTTCGCGTGGACCGAGACCAGCAGGACGCCGTCGACCCGGCGGGTCGCCACCGACGCGGTCAGCTGGTCGCGCTCCAGCTGGTCACGGACGAGCGTCAGCTGCAACTGGGTGCCGGTCTCGGCCAGTGCCGCGCTCACGCCGCGGATCAGAGCGGCGAAGAACGGTTCGGCGCCGAGCCGGCTCTCGGACTCCGGGATCACCAGGGCCACCGAGTCGGTGCGGCTGGTCACCAGGCCTCGGGCTACCGAGTTGGGCACGTAGTTCAGTTCTTTGATCGCCGCCAGGACCCGCTCGCGGGCGTCCGCGCTGACGAGGTCCGAGCCGTTGATGACGCGGGACACCGTGGTCCGCCCTACCCCGGCGTGGGCGGCGACCGTTTTGATCGTGGGCTGGCGATTCCCTGTCATGTGCTCCTCCGAGCGGCTACCGCGACGGCAGCGCCGCGGACGTGACCAGCGGCAATTGTGGCAGACGCCGCGGCGGCGACTGCACCCTGTGGGGTCACGAAGCGAACGCCGGGCGCCAGGTTCGGCGAACGAATCGTTTTCAAGTCATTGACATACGCGCGCTCTGCCACGAGTCTCTCAACCGCCGGTGGGCACGTTCCCACCCAGTGGTGGGTACGTTCCCACCCCTGTTGTGCCGCCTCAGTCCCACCCAGATCGTCACTCCGGTGCGTCAGCGCCGTCGCTTGGAGGAAAAGCATGAGCACTGTCCACAGGTCCGCGCGCACCAGAGCGGTCGGGGCCCTCGCGGCCGTCGGTGCGCTCGCACTCGTCGTCGGCTGCGGGGGCAGCGACGACTCGGCGACGGGCGGCGGCAAGAAGGACGGCAAGGTCACCATCACCATGGGCATGTTCGGGGTGATGGGCTTCAAGGAGACCGGCCTTCTCGAGCAGTACGAGAAGGAGAACCCGAACGTCGACATCAAGGCCGAGGTGGCCGGTGACGAGCAGACGTACTACACCGCCCTGCAGACGCGGCTGGCCGCGGGCAAGGGACTGAAGGACATCCAGGGCATCGAGATCGGCCGGGCGAAGGAGATCGTCGACACCCAGTCCGGCAAGTTCGCGGACTTCTCCGACGCGGCGGGCACCGACCACTTCCTGCCGTGGAAGCAGTCCCAGATCACCACCGAGGACGGCAAGGTGCTCGGCCTGGGCACCGACATCGGCCCGATGGCCGTCTGCTATCGCAAGGACTACTTCGAGCAGGCCGGCCTGCCCACCGACCGCGAGGAGGTCGCCCAGCTGTGGGCGGGCGACTGGAAGAAGTACGTGGAGGTCGGCCGCACCTTCAAGAAGGACTTCAAGGGCGACAAGGTCGCGTACATGGACGCGGCCAGCGGCCTGTTCAACGCCATGGTCTACGGCTACCCCGAGCAGTACTACAACGCCAAGGGCGACCTGATCTACGACACCAACCCGGCCGTCAAGGAAGCCTGGAACCTCGCCGCCGACGCGGCGGAGGCCGATCTGACCGCCAAGCTCCGCCAGTTCCAGCCCGGTTGGGACCCGGGCCTGGCGAACGGTACGTTCGCCACGGCCGTCTGCCCGGCCTGGATGCTCGGCCACATCGGCGAGAAGGCCGGTCCGGCGAACAAGGGCAAGTGGGACGTCGCCAAGGCACCCAAGGGCGCCAACTGGGGTGGCTCCTTCCTCGGCGTGGTCGAACAGAGCCCGGTGAAGGAGGAGGCCAAGAAGCTCGTCGCCTGGCTGACCGCGCCCGAGCAGCAGGCACACATCTTCAAGAAGCAGGGCAGCGTCCCGTCCTCGCAGAAGGCGCTGGAGACCCCCGAGGTTCAGAACGTCACCTCCGAGTACTTCAACAACGCCCCGATAGGAAAGATCTTCGGCGCTGCGGCCCAGGACATCCCGGACAAGCAGGTCCTCGGCCGTAAGGACGGCACGATCAAGGACACCTTCTCGCAGGGTCTGACCCTGATCGAGCAGCAGGGCGCCAAGCGGGACAAGGCATGGAAGACCACCGCGGAGCGCATCGAGAAGGCGGTCGGCTGACCCGACGCCCTTCCGGCCGCCCAGGGCCCGCCCGACATCACCGGCGGCCCTGGGGCCGGTCACATCTCTGCTCTCAGGAAGGAACACCGGTGGCCACCTCCACCCCCAACGCCCAGGCCGGCGCGGGGCCGTCCCCCCAGCCGGACCGGGAAGGCGCCGGTCCGCGGCTCGGCGCGCTGCTGCACCGGCTCGACGTCAAGGGCGCGCCGTACGCGTTCGTCGCCCCGTTCTTCGTCGTGTTCGCCGCGTTCAGCTTCTACCCTCTCCTCTACACCTCCTGGATCTCCCTGCACCGGGTGGAACTGGCCACCCTCGACGTCATGGAGTGGGTGGCGTTCGACAACTACGTCGAACTCTGGAACGACGCCCGATTCTGGAACGCCACGGCGAACACCATCACCATCGGCGTCATCTCCACGGTGCCGCAACTGCTGATGGCACTCGGTCTGGCCCACCTGCTCAACTACAAGATGCGCGGCTCACTCTTCTTCCGCATCGCCTCGCTCGTCCCCTACGCCACCTCGGTCGGTGCCGCCGCCCTGGTGTTCACCATGCTGTTCGAACGCGACTTCGGCATGATCAACTGGATGCTCGGTCTGGTCGGCATGGACCCGGTCAACTGGGAGGCCGACAAGTGGCCCGCCCAGGTCGCGATCTCCACCATCGTCATCTGGCGCTGGACCGGCTACAACGCGCTGCTGTACCTGGCCGCCATGCAGGCCATCCCCGCCGATCGCTACGAGGCCGCCGCCATCGACGGCGCTTCGCGCTGGAAGCAGTTCACCCACGTCACCGTGCCGGGGATCCGCTCCACCATCGTCTTCACCATCGTGCTCTCCACCATCGGCGCGACGCAGCTCTTCGGCGAGCCACTGATCTTCGGCCAGGGACCCAACGGAGTGACCGGGGGAGCGGACAACCAGTACCAGACGCTGGGGCTGCTGCTCTACGAGGAGGGCTGGAAGAACTACCAGATGGGCCGTTCGGCGACCGTCGCCTGGGCGATGTTCCTGCTGCTCGTCGTCGTCTTCGTCGCGCAGCGCCTCATCAAGCGCCTGCGCTCCCGCACGTCCTGACCAGGAGTCGTCATGACCACAGAAAGCCTCCCGGTCCGCACGGACACGCCGGCCCGGACCGCCACCAAGAAGCCGGCCGCGCGCGGCGGCCGCCGGCTGCTGGGCCAGCGCGCCGGCCGCCAGCACCACGCCGGTCCGCTCGCCTACGTCCTGCTGACGGTCACCGCGATCCTGTCGATCTTCCCCCTGTACTGGACGATGGTGGCCGCCTCGACCGACAACACCCGCGTCAGTCAGACGCCGCCGCCGTTCCTGCCCGGCCCGAACCTCTTCAGCAACCTCGCCCGCGCCTGGGACGAGGCGGCGATGGGCAAGGCCATGATCAACAGCCTGATCGTGGCCGGCGTCATCGCCCTGTCCACGGTCATGTTCGCGACGCTGGCCGGGTTCGCCTTCGCCAAACTGCGCTTCAAGGGGCGCAACGTGCTGCTCATGCTGGTGATCGGCACCATGATGGTGCCGCCACAGCTCGGTGTCGTACCGCTGTTCATGATGATGTCGGAGCTGGGCTGGTCGCAGGAGCTGCCCGCCGTCATCTTCCCCACTCTGGTGAGCGCGGTCGGCGTCTTCTTCATGCGGCAGTACCTGTCGGAGGCGTTGCCTGACGAGCTGGTCGAGGCGGCCCGCGTGGACGGTGCGCACTCGCTGCGGATCTTCTGGAGCATCGTGCTGCCCGTGGCGCGCCCCGCGATGGCCGTCCTCTTCATGATCACGTTCGTGCACGCCTGGAACGACTTCTTCTGGCCCTTCGTGGTGCTCGACATGACGAACCCGACGGTGCCCGTCGCCCTCACACAGCTCAGCGCCGGATACGTCCGGGACCAGTCCCTGATCATGGCGGGCGCGCTCCTCGGCACGCTGCCGCTGCTGGCCATGTTCATCGTCTTCGGCCGCCAGATCGTCAGCGGCATCATGGCGGGCGCCGTCAAGGGCTGACCGCCGCACCTGCCCCGTCCCCAAGCTGACGCCCGCACACCACCCAACAGCGAACAGCCCCGTCGTGAAAGGACTTTCGTGGTCACCGCAGCACAGCAGCAGACCCCTTCCGCCCCGGACGCATCCCGCAGCTTCCCGAAGGGCTTCCTCTGGGGCTCCGCGACCGCCTCGTACCAGATCGAGGGGGCCGCCGCGGAGGACGGCCGCACGCCGTCCATCTGGGACACCTACGCTCGCACCCCGGGCCGGGTCCGCAACGGCGACACCGGTGACATCGCCACCGGTCACTACCATCGCTGGCGCGAGGACGTCGCCCTCATGGCCGACCTCGGCATCGGCGCCTACCGTTTCTCCCTCGCCTGGCCCCGGATCCAGCCCACCGGCCGCGGCCCCGCGGTGCAGAAGGGGCTCGACTTCTACCGGCGGCTCGTGGACGAGCTGCTCGACAAGGGCATCCAGCCCGTCGCCACCCTCTACCACTGGGACCTGCCGCAGGAGCTGGAGGACGCCGGCGGCTGGCCGCAGCGGGCCACCGCCGAGCGGTTCGCCGAGTACGCCGCCCTGGCCGCCGACGCACTGGGTGACCGGGTGAAGACCTGGACCACCCTCAACGAGCCCTGGTGCAGCGCCTTCCTCGGCTACGGTTCCGGCGTGCACGCCCCCGGCCGCACCGACCCGGTCGCAGCCCTGCGCGCCGCCCACCACCTCAACCTGGCCCACGGTCTGGCCGTCCAGGCACTGCGCGACCGCATCCCCGCCCAGGCCCAGTGCTCGGTCACCCTCAACATCCACCACGTCCGCCCTCTCACGGGCAACGACGCCGACGCCGACGCGGTCCGCCGCATCGACGCGCTGGCCAACCGTGTCTTCACCGGACCGATGCTGCGCGGCGCCTATCCGGAGGACCTGTTCAAGGACACCGCGCCGCTGACCGACTGGTCCTTCGTCCACGACGGCGACCTCCAGCAGATCCGTCAGCCGCTGGACTTCCTCGGCGTCAACTACTACACGCCCACCCTCGTCTCCCGGGCCGACGGCAGCGGCACCCACACATCGGACGGGCACGGGGGGAGCGCGCACAGCCCGTGGCCGGCCGCCGACGAGGTCGCCTTCCACCAGCCCCCGGGCGACACCACCGCCATGGGCTGGGCCGTGGACCCCAGCGGCCTCTACGACCTCCTGCGCCGCCTGGCGTCCGATTTCCCCGAACTGCCGCTGGTCATCACCGAGAACGGCGCCGCCTTCGACGACTACGCCGACCCCAGCGGCCATGTCAACGACCCCGCCCGCATCGCCTACCTGCGAGGCCATCTGGCCGCCGTCCACCAGGCCATCGCGGACGGCACCGACGTGCGCGGCTACTTCCTGTGGTCGCTGCTGGACAACTTCGAGTGGGCGCACGGCTACAGCAAGCGCTTCGGAGCCGTCTACGTCGACTACCCGACCGGAAACCGCATCCCCAAGGCCAGTGCCCGCTGGTACTCCGGCGTCGCGCGCACCGGAATCCTGCCCAGTGCCTGACCGGGCGGGGTGGACGCCCCGGCGGTGCCCGGCCCAGCACGCCGTTGCCCGCGCCGACACCCGCTCACTTCGTCTTCGACGTTCACCAAGCCCGCGCTCGCCAGGTCCGACCGGCCGTCTCGGGCTCCTCTTCGCCCGTCGCGCGGTGCGCGGGCGATGGCAGACGGGCTTCGACCGTGTCGGGAGCGGAGGCGAGGGTGGGATGATCTCCTCCTCTCCGGTACGCCTGGCGACGCCATGTCTGCCGGATCGCCGGTGACCGACGAGGAAGACGAAGGATCGATGACGCTGAACGTGGGCCAACGGGTGCGGCTGGCGGCGGACCTCCGGTTGGCCGGGTCGGTGACCCCAGCCGGGGAACCTGCGCAGGAGTGGGCCGCGTCCGCTGCTTCTGTGGCCCTGGCGGCAGGCATCGAGGGCACTGTCGAGCGGGTGGACGAGCATCACCGGCAGCAGAGCCACGAGGTCCGTGAGTACCTGCGCCTCAAGTCGCTCCTCGACGACTTCGGCCACCAGATGCCGCCGGAGAGCAGAAGACAGCTGGAGGAGCAGGTAGGGGGCCTGGAAGAGCAGTGGGCCGCCTACCAGCGACGCACGCTCCGCGTCACGGTCCGCGTCCGGCTCGACAACGGGTTCGTCCTCGACGAAGCCCCCGAGGAAGCCTTCGTCTCTGCCTGACCCAGGCGCCGCGGCGCTCGCCGCTCGCACTGCCGGGCGTCGCCGCAGCGAAGGCCGCCTGCCCGCGGCCAGGGCGCGCGTTGTCTCCCGGACCGGGCGGGTCCACGTGGCCTCGGCGACGAGCCCCAGGGCCGACGTGGACGAGTTCGATCGTCCTGAAGGGGGAGCGGCTGGCGATGTCGGTGGGACGGTCGAGGGCATCCAGAAGGCCGCCGAGTCGCGGTCGCTCGTGAGGATGGCGAGCGAGGCAGGTCTCGACGGCGGTGCGGATGTGGGCGTGCGACAGCGGCATGGGCGTACCTCACAGCGGCGCGGAGCGGCAGGAGTCGGGGCGGGGTGGGTCGTCGGTGTCGGCTCAGGCGCGTTCCCTCCCCCAGGTGCTGACCGTGCCGACGGCATGACGTCCCCCCATCGCGCCGCCCCCCGGTTGCGGAACGGCGGGCGGCGAAGCTGACGGCGAGGCAACGCTCCATGGCCATAAGCCGTCTCGTCAACCGAGATGGCGCTGAGTCGGTGCCCATCGGGAACGGAGCGAAAAGTGTTGATCGGCCTGCTGACCGCCGTTGCGGCATCCGTCTGTTACGGCACAGGCTCCGTCCTGCAAGCCATCGGGTCCCGCAGGTCCGCGCGGAGCGCTGCGGCCACCACAGCCAGCACCCAGTTCGGGGGGCCCAGCCTCTCCTCCACCGCGAAGGCCGCGATGACCTGGGAATTCGTCCTCGGTACGGTCCTGGATCTCGTGGGCTTCGCACTGGGTGCGCTGGCTGCTCGGCTACTGCCCCTGTTCCTCTCGCAAGCCGTGATCAGCGCCAACCTGATCGTCACCGCCGTGCTGAGCGTCAGGCTCCTGCGTATCCGGCTGACTCGCGCCGAGTGGACGTCCATCGGCGTGGTCTGCGCGGCGCTCGTTCTGCTCGCGACGGCGGCGGGGGAGGAGGGAAGTGGACACGGCATCCCGATCGCCACGCACTGGTGGCTCCTGGCGATCTCGCTTGCTCTGATGGCGGGCGGCACGCTCGCGGTACGCCTCCTCGGTCCCCGCGCCGCGATTCTTGCCGGACTGCTGTCCGGACTCGGTTTCGGTGCGCTCGGCGTGGGCGTCCGCGTCCTGAACGGCGTCTCCCCCTTCGATCCGGCCGCCGTTCTGACGGATCCCGCCCTGTACGCGATCGTGACGGCCGGCGCAGGTGGGATGTACCTGCACACCGTCGCCTTGCAGATCGGTTCGGTCAACGGGGCCACGGCGGCCCTGGTCGTGGGCGAGACCGTGCTGCCCGGCGCGATCGGTGTGCTGTGGCTCGGCGACGCCTCACGGGCTGGTCTCGCCTGGATGGCGATACTCGGCTTCGTCCTGGCGGTGGCAGGCGCGGTCGCAGTGGCATGGTTCGGCGGGCCCACTGCGCACATGGAGGAGCAGCCGCAGCAGGCGGCAGAACTGACTCCCACGGGCTGAATACCCGACGCACCTGTGCCGCGTGGAGGACGCCGCGGGCACCGGCCGCTCGCCCCGCCCGGCACGCCTTCGCCCTCCGGCGGCGACGCCCCGCACTGGTCGGCGCGCTCGTGGCGGCGGCCTGCTGAGCGCCGCGACCGTGACCTACAGCCTCCGGGACGAGGCCCCGGCCGCCGCATCGGCACCGCCCAGCTGCGAGAAGCCCACGGTGTACGAGGACGAGAGGTACGGCCGTGGCTACACGGCGGGCGAGAACGGCACCTGGGACTTCACCCTCCAGCGAGGCGACGTCGGCAGCCAGGTCCGTGAACTCCAGTGCCTGCTGCGGTACCTGCACGGCATCACCGAAGTGCGCGAAGTGGACGGCGACTTCGGCCCCATGACGCACGGAGCCGTCGTCGCCTTCCAGAAGCAGGCGGGTCCGGACGCGGACGAAAATCGTCGGCCCGCGGACGTGGCGCGCGCTGCGCGCGGGCCGTCAGTAACTGATGGTCTTCACGCGGTGGAAGATGCGGGTGCCGGTGCTGTCGTAGACATGGACGCCGTCACCCTGCATGACCTTGTGGAAGTGGTAGGCGCCGCCGTCCTGGGACTTGGTGGTGTCGCCCCGGTGGAGTTCCACGAACCCGAAGAGGCCGGCGCTCTTGTAGCGCACGGTCGAGCCGACCCAGGCGAGCCGGTCGTCGGCCTTGCTCCAGGTGGCGTCCCCGACCATGCCGTCGGCGGCGAGCCCGCGGCTCTGCTGCCACTTGATGGTGGCTGCCTTGGTCCTGGACCCGAAGTCCCCGTCGACGTCCTGGAAGTCCAGGTAGTGCTCGGCGACCAGGATGGCCTGCCAGAGCACGACGATGTCGGTGTTCGACGACTCCCCGCAGCCGTAGCACAGCGAGTTGCCGAGCTCCTCGAAGTGGTCGCCGAAGTCGTCGGTGAGGGCGCCGTCGCCGTCGACGAACGTGGTCCCGTAGGAACCGGAGTTGCCCGCGTAGGCCGCCTGCGCCGAGCTCATGGGAAGTACGGTCGCCATCGCCGCGCTCAGCGCGACGAGCCCAAGCTTCCACCCTCTGTTCATGTGTCCCCCTCGGATCGGATCAGCTGGTTGTGCTTGCCACGCACAGGATTGCCCGAAGTGACCCCTGGGAGACCCTGCATTGTTCGAGGTTCCCCAGGCCCCGCTTCAGCTGTTCTGGGTGCGTTCAAGTCGGCGGGCCTTGACATGCCTGGAGGGATGGGCCGGGTCTCGGACCGCCCCCGGTCCGCGGGTCCGCCCGATGCCGGGCAGCGGGGACAGCCGTTCGGCGACGCGGGCGAGAGTGTCGCTGTCCGGCCCGGCGGCGATGTGGAAGTGCGACCGCTTCACGGGATCGAGGTCGCCGCCCCATACGACCGTGCCTTCGCAGTCCAGGAGGATGTCCCGCACGATCAGTTCGTGGTGGGGCCACAGCTCCTCGGAGCCGCCGAGGGGGTAGGCGGCAGGGTGGAGGCAGAGTCCGGTGCCGGAGAGGTAGGTCGATTCGAACTCCGCGGCGACGGTCCGCCTCGTGGTGTGGCCGCTGATGCCGCCGCCCTGGCCGTTGTCGAGTGGGGCGATCTCGTAGTGCCAGCGACGCGCTACGTGCAGGAGGACGGTTGCCGCCGTGCCGTTACGCAGGTCCACGGAGGCTCTCGAGCCCTCCACGAGGTGGGTGCTGACGGCGTCGGGGGTGATGGGCCAGCCGTTCACGGATCTGTCCCGGATCCACTTGGCGCTCTGCCTGTTCAAGGCGGCGCCCGGGGCGGCGGCAGCCGGGCCGGCCTGGGTGGTCCAGACGGCCACGGCGGTGGCGGCTCCGGCGACGAGGGCGCCCCGGCGCGTGATGGTGCTGCGCACGCTATTCCCCTTCCATACGTCGGGTGAAGACGGTGTGCATTCCCTCGACGAACGAGGCGAGTTCGCCCGAGGGAATGTTCTCCGGCCACTGGCCTTCGTCCTCGGGCAGGAAGAACCTCTTGCCGAAGTCGAATGCGGAGAAGAACTCGAAATCCAGCAGGATGTTCCGCACGGTCGACCGGAACGTGCTCGCGCTGCCGCCGAACCGGGTCTCGTAGAAGTGGGTGAACCGCTTCGCGGAGCGGTTCGGTCCATCCCAGAAGTGATACGTGAACAGGGCGTCGGACAGCAGTCTGTCGTCCCCGTTGCCGCCGTTCTCGCCGTCCGTGCCGTGCAGATACTGGGAGAGGTTGTAGGCGTCGACGTCGGCGACGAGGTTGTCACTGCTGAACCGGGATTCCACCGTGGCGGATCCGACGACCTGGACGCAGAAGTCCTCGCCGGACATCGAGCGATGGTTGTCACGCCACTGCGTATAGGCGTTGAGGATGTCACCCGCCCATCCGCAGCCTTCTCCCACGGTCGCGTCGGTCCCGCTGCCCGGGCGGGAGTAGTGGCCCTCGGCGGCGGCACCGAAGTGCGCGAGGGTGATGTCGTGGTTCGCCCGCGGATCGTAGTACTTGCGCCTGTCGCCGGGCTCGATGCCCGCGGCCGCGCAGGCATCCAGGACCTCCTTCCAGATGGCGCCGAGGATGGCGTCCCATTTCACGTCGTGGTAATTGGGTTCGGCCCAGCGCAGGAAGGCGAGAGTGTTGTCGATCACCGCGTGGCGGGGAGGTCCGTCGCCCATGGCGGAGATGGCGCCCTCGATGCGCTTCACGTGGTCGATGTAATTCCGCAGGCCCAGGTCGGCAGTGTCCGTGGCGTCGAGGCGCCACACGCCTGCGTCGCCGCTCCTCCGGAGCACGGCTCGAGCGCATGTTTCAGGACTGCGGACGGCGGGACTCAGCGACCCCGACGTCGGCGGCGGTAGTAGGCCGCCGTGACCACCGTGAGCAGCGGACCCCAGGCCAGCAGGGGGAGATAGCAGGCGGTCATCAGCCAGTAGTGGCCCTCATCGGGGGATCCGGCGGCACCCATGTTGTCCGCGTCGTTCCAGGCGAACGCGCCGGTGACCGTGATGAGGGTGACGAGAGCCGCACCGAGCGAGGCGGGGATCACCGCCGCCATGACGGGGATTCCCCGGCCGCCCAGGGCCGGCACCCAGTGCGGGAATTCCTCGCCCCATCTGTGGACCAGGCCCAGGGTGAGCAGTCCGAGTACCTCGGCCAGCACGCTGAGGCCGATGAGGTAGAAGGACCCGGCGCCGGGGAAGTTTCCCGGGCCAAGGAACTCGTCGGTGAATCCGGAGTCCCAACCCAGGGCGATGGCGATGCGCCAAAGCCCGGACGGCACCAGCGTCAGCGCGGCGGCGTGCGCCGCCAGGCGGACGGAACGGGGGACTTGGGGTGCGGCCGTGACGGGCGTCCCGGCGACCAGGGTGTCAGCCACGGCGGATCGCCGCCTCGGACTGCGCGGGAGACTTGGTGATCTCGGCGTGGACCACCTTGAAGCCGCCCCTGATCACGGTCGTGAACGGTGCGGGGGCCATGCACGAACCGGCCTGCGGCCTTACGGGCCAGCCGTTCTCATCGACGTTCCCCGGGTCGACGTTCACCACCCCCCAGGAGAAGCCGAGCCGGTCCGGCTCGCCCTTGCCGCCCTGCTGGACGCTGATGCCCAGCCGGGCGCCGACCTCCTCGACATTCGACTTCGTCACGACCGCGGTCAGGGTCGCCGTCCGCCCGCTGGTGACCAGGCAGTCCACCCGGGCCTCCGCCCACCCCGTGGCTCCGCCCCGGGGGGTGTGGGAGAACTTCAGCGTGCCCCGGGCATCCGTGGGCAGTCCCTCGGGGGCGTTGGGGGGCACCGGCCGGGTGAACGGCGTCTGTTCGGCATGGATGGTGAAGCGGATGTCGTCGTCGATCGACTCTATGTAGGAGATGCGCGCATCCCCATGGACGCTCGCGGTCTTCGCCGGCTTCTTCTCGACGGACGCAGCCGGGGCCGCAGGAGCGGGCCCGGCAGCGACCAGTCCGGCGAGGACGGCGACGGCTGCCGTAGCGCCGATTGCGGTGTCGCGCATGATGAACTCCCGTGTCCTGGAGGGTGTTTGTGTTGCCGTGGTCGGTTGAACGGCTCAAGCTTCACCTCCGGCACCCCCGCCGTCCCATCCGCCGATCGGCACAAAGATCGCGCCGCCGCCCGGCCCTTCTATGCCGTTCGGCAGAGAGCCCCGCCATATCGCACACCCGTACGCTGATCACCATGTGGGAATCAACCGGCCCGGCCGTCACGGTGATTGGCGCTCTGCCGTCGCTCGCGGCCGCGGGCACGCTGGCGTGGCCCGTCGGCGGCCCCCGTGCCGCGGTTCGTCAGCGGCTCGGCCGCCTCGCCCGCCCGACCGCGGTCTGCGCGGTCCTCTCCTTGACCACCAGCTTCGCCCTGCCGAAGGCAGGTTTCGGCTCCGGCTGGAAGCTGGCGGAGACCGCCGTCCTGCTCCTCCTCGTGGCCGTGGTCACCCGCTGGTCGCCCCTGCGCGAACTCAAGTCGGCCCTCCCGCTGGCCGCCCTCGCGGTGACCCTCTGGCCGCTGCCGCTGGTCACCGGTGAGTCCTTCCTGGAATCCATCGGAATCGCCACCTTCTGGCTGCTTCCCGTAGCCGCCGCGGTGGCGGCCGGCGTCTACCCCCGCCGCCAGGAACAGCGTCGCCGGAGCGCGGTGGCCGAGGCCCGCAGCGCCCAGCGTCTTCAGCTCTCCCGCGACCTGCACGACTTCGTCGCCCATGACATCAGCGGGATCGTTGTCCAGGCCCAGGCGGCCCGCTTCGTCGCCGCCACCGACCCCTCCCGGGCGGTGCTCGCCCTGGAACGCATCGAGAAGGCGGGCCTGAGCGCCCTGGCCGCGATGGACCGGACCGTGCAGATGCTGCACGGTCCGGAGGCACCCACCACCGAGCCGCTCCCCGATGTGTCCCAACTGCCGTTGCTGATAGAGAACTTCACCTCGGCGGGCGCCACCGAGGCGCATCTCGACCTACCTTCCCTGGTCACGGAGGCGCTCTCCCGCGAGGCGGGCTCTGCCGCGTACCGCATCGTCGTCGAGGCGCTGACCAACATCCGCCGGCACGCCCCCGACGCCTCCCGCGCCACCGTCGCGTTCACCCCCACGGCCACCACTGTGGAGATCCGGGTCACCAACGACCGCGGTGCCCGCCCCGCCCCGGCCCGCCGCCGCGGCTCCCGGGGCGGCCTCGGCCTCCCCGCTCTCACCGAGCACGCCCAGGCCCTCGGCGGAACCCTCTCGGCGGGGCCGCACGGCGAGGGCGGCTGGCAGCTCACCGCCGTCCTGCCTGTCGCACTCCCGAAAGAGTCTCAATGACGAAGTCAAGCCGCCTGCGTGACCGGCGAGGCGGAGGTGAACGCCCGTCCGTCACGCAGCAGGGCCCACAAGACACTCGCCCGTCGGCGGGCCAGAGCGATGACGGCCTGGACGTGCTTGCAGCCCTGGCCACGCTTCTTGAGGTAGAAGTCCCGGTTCGGGCCCTCGCGGATGATGCTGGTCTGCGCGGACATGTAGAACACCCGACGCAGCCGTCGGCTGTAGCGCTTGGGCCGGTGCAGGTTGCCGGTGCGCCGACCGGAGTCACGTGGCACGGGCACGAGCCCGGCCGCCGAAGCCAGATGGCCGGCGTCCGCGTAGGCGGCCAGGTCGCCCGCGGCGACGACGAACTCAGCCCCGAGTATCGGGCCCATGCCGGGCAGGGACTCGATGATCTCCGCCTGCGGGTGGCTGCGGAACGTCTCCCGGATCTGCTTGTCGATCCGCTTCAGCCGGTCGTCCAGATCCAGGATCTGAGACGCCAGGTCGGCGACGATCTGCGCGGCGACATCTTCACCGGGCAGCGCGGTCTGCTGGGCTTGAGCGGCTTCCAGTGCTATCGCGGCGACCGCGTCGGCGCCCCGGACGCTGCGGTTGGCCAGCCAGGCCGTCAGCCGGGCCCGGCCGCGGCGGCGTATGGCGGCCGGGGTCTGGTAGCCGGTCAGAAGGATCAGCGCGCCCTTGTGGGCCGAGTAGTCGAAGGCCCGCTCCAGTGCGGGGAAGACGCCGGTCAGTACGTCACGCAGGCGGTTGATCATTCGCACCCGGTCGGCCACCAGGTCGGCGCGGTGGGCGGTCAGCAAGGCGAGGTCGGCGGCCAGCTGGGCGGGCACGTCGATGGCGGCGAAGTCCCGGCGCTGGCGGGAGGTTTCGGCGATGACGTAGGCGTCACGCGCGTCGGTCTTGGCCTCGCCCCGGTAGGCGCCCGACATGCGGTTGACCGTGCGACCGGGCACGTAGACGGCCTGCTGTCGTGGGCCGCGAGCAGGGCCAGCAGCAGCGCGGAGGACGTCCCGGAGATGTCCACCGCCCAGTGGACCTGGTCCGCCAGGTCGAGGATCTCGCCGAGCGCGGTCAGGATCGCCGACTCGTCGTTGTCGACCTTCTTCGACCACAGCGTGGCGCCGGTCTCGTCGACCACGGCCGCCCAGTGGTGGCCTTTACCGGCATCGACACCGGCCCAGACCTGGTCTTTCCGCTTGCTCACGTGCCCCTCCTCGTTCCGCACGGCATGCCGTCGGCCCGAGGAACACCCCGCTGTCATCTCCGTAATCAGCGACCGCACGAAGCGCGCACATCTCAATCAGCAGCCAGGGCGCCCCGGAGAGCCGGGCGGCCACTCCTTCGAAGCCACTGAAGGCAAGAACCCATAAGCCACACCCGGCCCTCCCGGGCCGCCTAACAACTTACGGAGAGCCCATGACGACGCCCCTCGGTCCGACCCGCATCCTGATCGCCGACGACCAGGAGGACGTACGCAGCGGCTTCCGCCTGATCCTGGGCTCGCAGCCCGACATGACCGTGGTCGGCGAGGCGGCGGACGGCCTCACCGCCATCGAGCTCGCCCGCACCCTGCGCCCCGACCTGGTCCTCGCCGACATCCGGATGCCGGGCCTGGACGGCCTCGAACTCACCCGGCGCCTCGCGGGCCCCGGCGTACCCGACCCGATGCGTGTCCTCGTCGTCACCACCTTTGACCACGACGACTACGTACGCACGGCACTGCACGACGGCGCCTGCGGATTCCTGCTGAAGCGCTCGGGTCCCGGGCTGCTGATCGAGGGGGTCAGGGCGGCGATGGCCGGGGACATCCTCATCAGCCCCCAGATCACGGTCCGGCTGCTCCAGACCCTCGCCCCTGCCCCCGCCCCGGCAGCGCCCACGGCCCTGTCGCCTCTCACCGCCCGGGAGGACGAGATCGCCCGGCTGGTCGCCGAGGGCCTCACCAACGCCGAGATCGGCGAGAAGCTCTTCATCTCGGCGGGCACCGCCAAGACCCACGTCGCTAACGTCCAGGCGAAGCTGAAGGCCCGTAACCGGGTGGGTATCGCCGCCTGGGCCTGGGAGAACGGACTGGCCGGTCCAGTCCCACGAGAGTAGGGCGAAGGCGCGAGGCGTCCGGGCCGTCGACCCATCTGAACACCCATCGCACCCATGGACGGCGCGTCGCGCACGCAGTCGGCCACGACTGGCTCAGATCCCCAACTACCTTGCTGCAGCCCGGCCTTGAATCCGGTGGAAGGCATCTGGTCCCTGTTGCAGCGAGGACGGGTGATCAACACCGCATTCGCCGATCCCGACCACCTCACCCACACTCTCCGGCGAGGCCTCGCCCACATCCAGCGCCACCCCGAACTGATCGACGGCTGCCTTGCCTGCCTCACCCAGGCAGGACTGCCCCCGACCCCAGACCACCCGAAGCTGATCCCACAAGGTCAGTCACCCTGGATCGGCGCGGCCGACCTGGCAGCCTGCTCGACCTTCGCGCAGTGGGCTGCACGGGCTTCCTCGTCGATCTGCTGCTCGTTCTCGGCGCGCACCCCGGTCCGGCCGTCGAGGCCCTCGCGCAGGATATCGGCGTGCCCGGCATGCCGGATGGACTCGCCGAGGACATGGACCATGATGGCGAACAGGTTCGTGTTGGGATAAGGCTCCGGCCACCACGGCACGTGGCCGGGGGCGTCGAGGGCAAGCTCGTTGATCGTCGCGTCGGAGTGTTCCCACGTGCGCCGGTAGAACCCGACGATCTGGTCGCGGGTCTCGTCCTCGGCCGCCCACTGATCGCTGCCGTTGTAGTCCTGCCACCGGGGCAGCGGTTCCGGGGAAGGGCGGTCGAAGACCTCGCCGAAGTACCTGGCCTCGACGGTGGCCACGTGCTTGACCAGGCCGAGGAGGTTGGTCCCGGTCGCTGTCAAAGGTCGGCGGGCGTCGTATTCGGCCAAGCCGTCGAGTTTCCAGAGCAGCGCCTCGCGGTCCCGTTGCAGTCTCCGGTGCAGGTTGTCTTTCGCGAATTCATCGATCATGCGGCAGGAGCCTGCCATGGGCTGCTCGTGGTCTCAAGATCCCCTACGAACTGAGCCTGTCCCGCAACACCGTCCGCCGCTTCGCCCGTGCCACCACCTGGCAGGAACTGGTGCCGCCAGGGTTGAATGCACGAAACTCGCAGGTCGTCCCGGCCTGGTTCTGTTCCACTCCTTTTTCCTGGTCGGCCGTCCGGACGACGCACTCTGGCCTCTGCTCCGTCGGCAACTTGGTCCGTTCGGACGCCGGAGTGGACCGCCGGAATCCCGGTGGGCGTCCAGATGCACCGCATTGCAGTGATCAGATCGCCGCGTTCACCGACACCGGACACTGCAATGCCAATGGCGCGGGCATCAATCGCGTGATCAATCACGACGCCGTGCCGCGGTCGGGTTCCGCATCGCAACGAACCAGCGGCGACTACTACGCACACGCTGTGGCACAACCCCGCCGAATCCGTGGATACCTCCACACCGCTCAGCGAGCCGGAGACGTCCCAGGGTGAATGGCCCGGCGTCTTCACCCCGGCCGACCGTCGGCGACGAGGAGGCCGGGGCTCCCTTCCGCGCTCCTGCGCACGGTCACCGATGCCTGACCGCACAGCCCCGCACGTCGGGCACCGGCAGGGTTGTGGGGAAACTCAGTGACATCCCTCACGTGCCCGGCCCCCATCAACGTGCCGCGATAGTACGTGGCGTGTGGCCGACATAGGTGGATCTGGTCTATGGAAGCAGGCATACGCGGCACTTCGGCCGGGATCATCGGCCCGGGTCACCGGTCTCGTGCCGCTGAGCCGCCCGTGCCGTCCTTCTGACGGAGTGTGAGGCGCCGTCGGCGTCCGGCGCGGCGGCCCGGCACAATCCCGGCCCGGATTCAAGGGGCGCCCTCGTCTACTAGGCGAGGTAGTGGTGGCCCCCGTTGCCGTGTCCTCACGCGGCTTTTAACAATGACGGCCCGCAGGGCGTCCCCGCAGGTCAAGCGCAGTGTCTGTGCGAGACCGAGCCAGCCGGAGGCGTCAGGAGAGTCGACCGAACGAGGTCCGCATGAGGAACCACCGGAAGCACCGCAGGAAGACGCGCCGCCGGCCCATAACCGTCGCCGTCCTGGCGATCAGCGCGGTGGCTGTGCCGTCGGCCGCCATGGCGTGCATGGGCGACGGAGGAGCCGAGGCCATCATCGCCACGTCCAGTGATCCCTGGACGGACGGGGGGAAGGCTTGAGGTCCTCCTCCGCGGCATCAACCCCACGGTCATCAACGCCTTCGTGCGCGAGATCCAGACCCCCGCGGACTACCTCCTCACCCAGTCCGTCGT
>NZ_JARGEF010000002.1:0-117677 GCF_033794725.1 Streptomyces sp. ID05-39B
GAGCTGCTTGATGTTGAGGATCAGGTCGGTGACGTCCTCCTTGACGCCCGGCACGGTGGTGAACTCGTGCAGGACACCGTCGACACGGATGGACGTGACAGCCGCACCCGGGATCGAGGACAGGAGCGTGCGGCGGAGAGAGTTGCCGAGGGTGTAGCCGAAGCCCGGCTCCAGCGGCTCGATCACGAACCGGGAGCGGAACTCGTCGACGACCTCTTCGGTCAGTGACGGACGCTGAGCAATCAGCACGGGGTGTTGCCTCCAGTGGTTTGGCGCCCGCTATGTGACGCCGTAGACAGCATCAAGGGTACGGGCGATACAGGCGTGACGGTCTCAGCGGCGCCCGAACCGGCGGTCGCCCCTACTCGGAGACCAGATTTTCGGGGCTCTCCAGGCCCCGCACGGCGCCCACGGAGCGGGACTCTCCCGGCACGCACCGCGCCCACGGACGCTTCTGTTCTGCCCGGACGAGGGAGTGATCGGCGTCGAGGCGGAGCCGGGACGCGTGTGGTCCATGACCTTGCCGGCAGCGCTCCTGACCGGCTCTCCGCCGCGCTGGGTCCGGGAGCGGCCGCATGCGATCCGACGGCGCGGAGCAACCCTGTCGCCCGATCGTGCGTGCGTACCGCGGCGCCGCTCTCAAGCAGTGCGCCAGGAAGCCGGTTGACGGCATGAATGACTGCGGAACCGCCAGGCCCGCGGGTAATCTTCCCGGCATGGGGCCCGACGAGTGGGGGTTGGCGGCAGGCATCGTCGGTGCGGTCGCCGCGGTGGTCTCGACCGGCTTCGAGGTTCGTGGGCGGCTGGCCCGCAGACGAACTCCCGCCCCTCCCGTAGTGGACCCGGGCGGCAGTTACGACGTGTTCATCTCCTACGCCGAAGCGGACGGCGGGTCGGCGGAAACACTCGCCTCCCGGCTGCGCGCGGAGGGGCTGCGCGTCTTTCTGGACAGGTGGATCGGCCCCGGTCTCGTGGAGAGCCTGGAAAAGGAAGCGGCCCTGCACGCCTCGGCCAACGGACTCCTGGTCTTCAGCGTCGCGACCATGAACGACGCCGCGATCCGTGACGAATACGCGGCCCTGCTCCAGCGTGTGCACTCGGGCGGTCGCCGCTTCATCCCGGTACTGGTGGAGGACGTGGACCTGCCGCCCTTCGCCCGTATCCGCAGGCCGGTGGATCTGCGGGACCCACCTCTCCGCCTATCTCGAGACGCAGCCGATCGCGCGACTGGAGGAGCTGATGGACAAGATGCGGAGCCTGCACGGCGCGGCCGGCTTCGACGGCGAGCCCCGGCCTTCGCTGACGGAGCGGGACACCCAGGGGGATGCCACGTAGGGCGGCGGGCGGCGGGCAGCGCGTCTCCGGTCGCCCCGGCCCGGTCGCCCCGGCCCGGCCGTCGCGCGACCGCTCCCTTCGGGCGGTGCCCGAGGGCCCTGGGGCTGGAGAGCGTTGCCCGGTCTCGCGTTCCGTCGCCGATCGAGCGCCGACGTTGTCGCGTGACCGGGCGGGCTCGGCCTTCCGCCGAGCCCGCCAGGCCGGCTCCATCGCGGAGCCGGATCCACGTCACGTCGTCAGCGTCACGTCGTCAGCGCTGCAGCGTCAGCAGACCTGGCCGGTAGGGCCACTGGCCGTATTCGCCTCCGGAGTTGGGGTCGCGTCCCTGGTAAAGGAACTGCAGGTTGCAGGGATCGACGGTGAAGGTCTGATCGGCGCTGGTGCGGATCAGTTCGCCATGGCTGATGTCGTTGGTCCAGGTGGCGCCACTGTTGGCCTTGCCGGCGAAGGGGTTGCTCTGGGTCCCGGCCTGGGGTGTCCATGTGCCGTTCAGACTGGTGGCCGTGAACGAGCGGAAGAAGCGGCCCTGCGCGCTCTGCGCCTCGACGATCATGAGGTAACGGTCCTGGCCCTGGAGCTTGTAGACCTGCGGCGCTTCGAACAGGTTGTTCGTCGTATCGCTCATGATCGTTGTGTAGTTCGAGCCGAAACTGCTCGGGAAGTTCCCGATCGGCATGCTGGCCCGGTAGATCTTGCCGTTGTCACCGGCGAAGAACAGGTACATGTTCGTGCCGTCGGCGATGAGCGTCTGGTCGATGGGGCCTGTTCCGGAGCCGGTGATGCTTCCGGAGAAGAGCACCTGCTGTGACGACCAGCCATTGGGGTTGGTGGGGTCGCTCGACGTCCGGTAGGAGAAGGCGCTCCCGCCTCCCCACTGGTAGGCGAGCACCCAGATGTTCTTCGGCGCGAAGTAGAAGAGCGTGGGCGCCACGACGGAGTTCGACATCGTGTTCTGGCCGGCCGAGGCCATCTCCGACCAGTTGCTGAACAGGTTGAAGTTCATCGAGCCCCAGCCCGATCCCGGTCCCGAGCCGTGCGTCGTCGCATAGACGAGATGCTTGCCGTTGTACGGGGCGACGGTGAAGTCCTTGAGCGAGGCCCACCCGGCCTTGGGCTGGGCCAGCGCGCCCGTCGAGGTCCAGCGGTAGGTCGACGGAAGAGCGCACGTGCCGGGGTTGCCGCCGCCGGCCTTGACGAGCTGCCACTGCTGGTTGGTGCCGCCCCAGTCGTCGTACTGGACGATGTTCGCGTTGTCGGCGGTGGAGGCGCCCTGCACCTCGAGGGCCTTGCCGCTGTGGCGCGAGATGAGCCTTACGTAGCCGTCCGCGCTGTCGGCCAGCCGCCACTGCTGGTTGGTGGCGTTCAGGTCGGTCCACTGGACGATCGCGCCGCCGTTCGCGGTGGACCAGTTGTGGACGTCCAGCACCTTGCCCGAGAGGCGGGACTTGATGCGGTAGTAGCCACCCCCGGAATCGACGAACTGCCACTGCTGCTGGCTCTGGTTGTTCCTGGTCCACTGGGTGATGCGGGCGCCGTCACCGGTCGCCATGTTGTAGAGGTCGAGGGCCTTGCCGCTGGTGCGGTTGACCAGCACATACGAGGCGTTGGGTTCCACGGTCGCCGCCTCGGCCGGCTGGGCGCCGAGGAAGGCAGCCACGAGCAGGAAGGGTGCAAGGACGGCGAGTAACCGTCTTGGACGGACCGGGGACAGGTGGCGAAACCACATCAGAGGGTCTCCTTTGGGGGTGGGGGGTGAGGTGACCCCGATGAACCGCGGAGCGGACGCGCCGGGGGACAGGGACTCCGGGTACAGGGGCAATCTCGAAAGTTTCGAAGAATTCCCGGATGCTTCGACGCCACAAGCTAGGAATGTGGAGCCCTTTGGTCAAGGCCTGTCACTGATCTGTCCACAAACAGCGCCTCCGCGCCCTGGACGGCGAGCGGGGGTCGTCGCGGTCGGCACCGCCTCCGGCGCAGTGGGTCTGACGAGCCGTCGCGCCGACCGTGACCACGCCGGAACGCCCGGATGCAGCTCGCCATTCCGAGGCGTCAGTGCTGAGGAGAAAGGGCGAACAGTCGGCGTCCGCACACTCGTCCAGGCCCCGCCCTCGGCGCCGGGTCGACGGCATTCGCCGACAGCGGGGCGGAGGTTCGCCTTCCGGCCCACCCCGATGCCGGAAAGTTTCGGGCGGGAAACCGAAAGTTTTCCTGCGGGGAGTATTGACGATCCATCGTCAACTCCTCAATCATCCGTGTCTGAGAAACCGGCTCCAGTTCGAAATGTCGAACCTTGTGGGCCCTGGGCAATCTGTGCTGTACGGCAGACCAGTTCCACGCAGAGCCGCACGACAGAGCCGCACGAAGAGCCGCACGACAGAGCCGCGCACCACAGCACCTGCGCCACCCGTTTCCGGTGAGGTCCGCACCAGCGCATCCTGACTCTTCGCCCAGGCGGAGAGGCATGCGACGCCGCGTGGTGGTCCCCCGGTCGAGCCGCGATGGAGCACCCCCCATGCCTGTCTCGAAACACAGCAGCCGCCCGCCGCCCGCCGTACCGCACCCGACGGTGGACCGGGTGCCGTCCGTGTCCGTCGAGCCCGTCCCGGTCCCATGACCGCCAGGTCCGGTGATTCCCTGCTGCCCGGTTCCGGTCAGCCCCGTCCGTCTGCCGAACGGGAGCGGACGAAACACTCCGCTGCGCTTCGGTCCCTCCCCGATGTCTACCTTGGAGGCACAGCCATGGGCTCGTATGCCCTTCCCAGACCCGTTGTCCGCCGGAAGATCCGCGGCCTGGTGCTGGCGCTGGTCGTCGGTGTCCTCGGTGCGGGCGGCGCACTGGTCGCGCCGCCGACCGCACAGGCCGCCGAGAACACGCTCGGCGCCGCGGCGGCGCAGAGCGGCCGCTACTTCGGCACCGCCATCGCCTCGGGCAGGCTGGGCGACTCGGCGTACACGGCGATCGCGGGCCGTGAGTTCAACTCGGTGACGGCCGAGAACGAGATGAAGATCGACGCCACCGAGCCCCAGCGTGGCCAGTTCAACTTCACCGCCGGTGACCGCGTCTACAACTGGGCGGTGCAGAACGGCAAGCAGGTGCGCGGCCACACCCTGGCGTGGTACTCCCAGCAGCCCGGCTGGATGCAGAGCCTCAGCGGCAGCAACCTGCGCCAGGCGATGATCGGCCACATCAACGGCGTGATGGCCCACTACAAGGGCAAGATCACCCAGTGGGACGTCGTGAACGAGGCCTTCGACGACGGCAGTTCGGGAGCCCGCCGCGACTCCAACCTCCAGCGCACCGGCAACGACTGGATCGAGGTCGCCTTCCGCACCGCGCGCGCCGCCGACCCGGCCGCCAAGCTCTGCTACAACGACTACAACGTCGAGAACTGGACCTGGGCCAAAACCCAGGCCATGTACGCCATGGTCCGAGACTTCAAGCAGCGCGGCGTGCCGATCGACTGCGTCGGCTTCCAGTCGCACTTCAACAACGGCAGCCCCTACAACAGCAACTTCCGCACCACCCTGCAGAACTTCGCCGCACTCGGCGTCGACGTGGCCATCACCGAACTCGACATCCAGGGCGCCTCGGCCACGACCTTCGCCAACGTGACCAACGACTGCCTGGCCGTCCCGCGCTGCCTCGGCATCACCGTCTGGGGTGTGCGCGACACCGACTCCTGGCGACCGGAGCACTCGCCGCTGCTGTTCAACGGCGACGGCAGCAAGAAGGCCGCCTACACCGCGGTCCTCAACGCGCTCAACGGCGGTACCACCACGCCGCCTTCGGGTTCCGGACAGATCAAGGGCGTCGGTTCGGGCCGCTGCCTGGACGTGCCCGGCAGCAGCACCACGGACGGCACCCAGCTCAACCTGTGGGACTGCCGCAGCGCCACCAACCAGCAGTGGACGTACACCGCCGCCGGCGAACTCAGGGTCTACGGCAACAAGTGCCTGGACGCCGCCGGCACCGGCAACGGCACCAAGGTCCAGATCTACAGCTGCTGGGGCGGCGACAACCAGAAATGGCGCCTCAACTCCGACGGATCCATTGCCGGCGTCCAGTCCGGCCTCTGCCTCGACGCCGTCGGGGCCGCCACCGCCAACGGCACCCTGATCCAGCTCTACACCTGCTCCAACGGCAGCAACCAACGCTGGACCCGCACCTGATGGCACCTGCCATGAACGAAGGAAGGGGTGAATCGATGAACACCTGCGGTGCGGCTTCCCCCGCCCCTCCACGAAAACACCGCTGGTGGTCCCGGGTCGCCGCCGTGGTGGCGACGGCCCTCGCGATCGGCATGCTCGCCGCGGTGAATCCGTCGCCCGCCGAGGCGGCGACGGTGGACACCAGTGCCTGGTACGTCCTGGTCAATCGCAACAGCGGCAAGGCGCTGCACGTCACCGGCGCCTCCACCGCCGACGGCGCGCGGGTCAGCCAGCGGACGCGCGACGACGGAGCCAGCCAGCAGTGGCAGTTCGTGGACTCCGGCGGCGGCTTCTACCGTCTCAAGGCCCGGCATTCGGGCAAGGTTCTCGACGTGGCCGGCGCCTCGACCGCGGACGGTGCCGCGATCCAGCAGTGGGCCGACCACAACGGGGCCAACCAGCAGTTCCGCCTGGCCGACAGCTCGGACGGCCACGTGAGGCTCGTCTCGCGCCAGAGCGGCAAAGCGGTGGAGGTGCAAGGCGCCTCCACCGCCGACGGCGGCAACGTCGTCCAGTACACCGACTGGGGCGGCGCCAACCAGCAATGGCAGATGATCAGGCTGTCGTCAGGTGGCGGCGGCGGATGCGGTAGCAGCCCGACACTGGCGAGCGGTACGCACACGATGCAGAGCGGAGGCAAGAGCCGCAGCTTCATCCTCAGGGTTCCCGCCAACTACGACAACAGCCACCGCTACCGGCTGATCTTCGCGTTCCACTGGCGGGGCGGAACCGCCGGCGAGGTCGTCTCGGGCGGCACGAGCGGGAACGCCTGGTCCTACTACGGCCAACAGGAACAGTCGAACAACGGCGCGATCCTCGTCGCCCCCCAGGGCCTCGGCAACGGCTGGGCCAATTCGGGCGGTGAGGACATCACCTTCGTCGACGACATGATCCGGCGCATCGAGGGCGGTCTCTGCGTCAACCCGGCGCAGCGCTTCGCCACGGGATTCAGCTGGGGCGGCGGGATGAGCTACGCACTCGCCTGCAGCCGGGCGAACGCCTTCAGGGCCGTCGCCGTCATTTCCGGCGCCCAGATCAGCGGGTGCGACGGAGGCACCCAGCCCATCGCCTACTTCGGAATCCACGGCGTCAGCGACTCCGTCCTCAACATCGCGCAAGGACGGTCCCTGCGCGACAGATTCGTCAGCAACAACGGCTGCACCGCTCAGAACCCGCGCGAGCCGGCGCCGGGCAGCCGGACACACATCACCGTCACCTACGCGGGCTGCCGTGCCGGATACCCGGTCCAGTGGGCCGCCTTCGACGGAGGCCACCTACCGGGTCCGGTCGACGGTTCCTCCGGCGAAAGCGGCGTCGCCACCTGGACCAAGGCGGAGATATGGAGGTTCTTCGCACAGTTCCAGTGACCCGCCCGCACACCCGCACCAAGGAGTGGAGCCAGGAGGATCCTGGCTCCACTCCGCCGACTTCAGGCTCCGGAAGAATGTTGAGTCGAGCAGCGGACTCATAATCCGTCGGCCGTGGGTTCGAGTCCCACCCGCCCCACTTCAGTAGGTCTCTGACCTGCGGAAACGTTGATTTTTTCCTGTCGGATCGTCAACTTTGCCTGAACGGCCTGAATCCGCTGCTCGTGAGTTCGGCTCCGTTGCGGTTAGTGTTAGTGCACACCGCTCTGACCTGCACAGATGTCGCGCACCGGCGATGGGGCACGTTGCCGCGGGTGGCGTGTTCGAGGCCTTGGGTACCGGATTCTGGACGCTGGCTGGACGCGAGGATTCAGAAGTGCTGGCTGGGGACCTTCGAGTAGGCGGCTCTGCCGGGCCGGCGGGTGGGTATGCGCCGGCCCGAATGGGGTGTGGTCCGAGCTGGGATGCGAAAACGGCCCGTACTGGAAACGGCCCGGAGAGGACCGACAGACATGGCAGGAGCGGCCGGTCCGGGCGGTTCCCCGCCCACATGTAGCCGCACCGGTTTTCCTGCCCCATGCTTTCCCTCCAGGGCGGCGACGGCTGGCACTCAGGCGTGACGTGATCCGCTGCCCAGGCGTCGGTGGGCTCAGGTCGACTCCGGCGGAGTCGTGCAGAGGGGGCCGAAGGCTTGGTCCGCCGACAGAAGCTCGCCGTCATCGACTTCGACCGAGCAGTACGCAGCACCATCGAAGCAGGGACGGACCGGCCGAGGACGCAGTGCTGGCGGTCGGTCGGCGGGTCGCCTCTGTTGTCAGTGGCGGATCAGGCCCGCGTTTGACGGTCGCCAGCAGCGGGTTGGTGTCGATGGCGGTGACCCCGTCGAGGGCAGCCGGGCAAGATGGCTGGTTCCGCGAGCGTGGGGAAGGCATGGGCGAAGGCACTGGTCGGCCCTGTCACCTACCTTGTCGACCGAATGACGCATGACCATCGCCCGCGACCACCTGCGCGCCGCGGCATCGCATTGGATCTACTCGCCGCAGTGGCCCAGATCTTCGGACAGGACGGGGCAGTGGCCGGGGTGGGATTCCTGGTGGCCGAGGGGGTTGATGCCGGGGCCACCAGGTGCGCTCGTTCGGATTCCTCGCGCAGGCTCCGCCCGAAGGGCACTTCGGCTTCGGGGTAGCCGCAGATCTGCTGCCGGGCTCGGACGGCAGCGGCGATTGACGGCATTCGATTCGGGTTGCATCGGGACTTGCGGAAGATCCGCCACGACTTCAGTCGTGCGATGCCGCGCTCGACCGGTGTCCGTGCCGTGGACAGCGTGTGGTTGACGGTTTGCTGGGTCGGCGTGATGTCGCGGCCCGGTGGGCGTCTGGGGGTGTCGTCACCCAGGGGCCGGCTCCCGTGTAGGCGTGGTCGGCGAGAATCGGAACGCCCTGGCGCTCGCAGATCCGGATGATCCGGTGGGCGGGCCGCGGTGAGATCGTGCGTACGGCCGGGCAGCGTCGGCGAGATCCACAGCAGCCGCCCGAATGGGTCGGTCAACACCTGCCCGTTCAGCCCGTGCCGGCGGTGCTTGTGGGAGAAGTCGGCCCGACTGTCGCCGACTCGGTCGCACTCCGCCAGGGTGCCGTCCGGCAGGACGTAGTCGTGGTCGGACTCGCACAGGGGCACGCAGCAGGCCGGGCGCGCGGTTGGCGAGCAGAGTGGGGGTGACATGATGCGCGGTCATGGGAACGAGATACGACAGAGACGAGGCGTACATAGTCGGCCTGTGCGACCAGGTACTCGGCGAGACCGCCTTGACCCAGCACAAGTTCGACTGGCTGCTGGGGGATGCCGGTGCAGGCGGCCGGCAGGCCAAGCTGCCGGTCGACGCCTACTGGCCCGGCCACCAGCTCGTGGTCGAATACCGGGAACTGCAGCACGACCAGCCCATGCCCCACTTCGACAAGCCGGACAGACTCACCGTCAGTGGCGTTCACCGGGGCGAGCAACGGGCACTGTACGACGCCCGCCGCGATACGGAGATTCCCGCTCACGGACTGCGGCTGGTCGTGATCCGTCCGGCCGACCTCGATGCGGACAACCGAGGACGGCTGCGCCGCAACCAGGAGGCCGATCTGGCGGAGCTGCGGAAGATCCTGGCACGCGACAGTGACGAGGACCGAGTCGCCGATGCCTTCCGAACCTGGCTGCTCGCTGAAGGCTGGACACCGATCGATCCCACCGACCGCTGGACCGACCTCGAAGCCGTGCGCGGCGACGAGCGGCTGATCTGCGAAGCCAAGGGCCGCACCAGCGAGAAAGGCATCGACGCCGACATAGCCTATGGACAGCTGTTGCGTCGTATGACGAGCCAAGAACCGCAGATACGGTATGCCCTCATCGTTCCGTCCTCGGCCGTCAAAGCCGTCGAACGCGTTCCGGCGCACGTCCGCAGGATGCTGCGTATCGATGTGTACGAAGTGACAGACGACGACGTGGTGCATCAGCTGCTGGCGTAGACGGTTGCAATATTTCGCTGCTGCACATCCGTGCAACGCGGCCTGAGTCGCGTAGTTCGACAGCCGTGGAAGCGGTAGAACTACCCGTAGAACGGGTGACGATGCTCGGCCTTATGGAGGCCAACGCAATGGACTCGGACATGCTGGCCGCCCTCCGCGTGCTCCGGAATGTCACCGAAGACCGGATCCGCTGGCCCCCCAGCCACGCCAGTCCAGAAGCCCGGACCCCGGACTGGGGACCGTGGCGCGACGCCGAAGCCGTCGCCTACACCAAGCGGCGTGCCTTCGTCGACAGCGCGCGGCAGGTCCTGGAGACCGTCGCTGTGCCCACAGTGTGATACTCCAACGCGCCAGGCTCAGAAGGCAGTTGTCCCGTTGTTCCGGACGGGGCGCGTCACGATACAGCGAGGCTCTGATGAACTCTCCCGCAGCGAACAGTGCGAATTTGATCGACGATGGCCCTCAAGCCTGGCGCCTGTGGCGTGCCGCGACCGCAGGCGTCCCCAGCACAGAAGGCCGGGAATTCCTGCTCTACACCGACGCGCACCCCATCGGCGATACCGTCGACGGCCTCGGACCGTTTCAGATGTTCCCCACAATGGCCGACCTCATGAAGACCGCGCTGGCGCCGCGGATCGCCCTGCGGGTCCACTGGCGCGACCCCGGCGAAGCACCTGAACGCAGCAAGACAACGATCAAGAAGGAAGGCAGCAGATGGATTGCGCTGAACGCAGACGACGAGATCGCGTCCCTGCTCAGCCTGATCCTTGGCGTGCGGATTCGATCCGGCGGAAGAGTCCGTACCTTCACGGACGACGAACCCACGGGACGTCCGGCCTACGCGGAACACGCCATGCCAGCCCTCCCCGTCCCCGCATGGAACGCCCCGATACTGCCCGGGCTTGAGGACATGCGAGTTCCCCTCCCCTACGTGAAAAGGCTTCTGCCCCGCTATCCACAGCTGAAAGCCCAAGAGGCCGTCACTCTCGTACGAGCAGCACGCCACTACGCCACCGCCCTATGGGTGGCGGACAACGACCCCGAGCAAGCTTGGCTCCAACTGGTATCGGCGAACCCCGCTGAACTGTTCGCCGAGACCTACCCCGACGCGGCCGAGCTGGTGCGCGGAAGCGGCGGCGACGAACTCCTCGCCAAGGTCGCCAAGCACTTCAAGGGCCTGATCGGAGCCAGCCGCGGCTTCCTGGACTTCGTAGAGAAGTACAAGCCGGAGCCGCCGAGTGAGCGCCCCCCGACAGCCGTGAATCGCAATCTTTGGGACGACAGCGGCGCCCTCACCCCGAGCTCCCCCGAAACCGTCACCCCCGTGGAAACACGCGCGGACTGGGACAACCTACGTCCAACCCTCAAGACGATCTACCGCCACCGCTCTGCCCTCCTCCACAGCGGTACCCCGTTCCCTGCGGACCTGTGCCTCCCCCCGAACAGGATTGACGGAATCGCAGCTGAGCGTCCCCTTGGCCGACAGTCCTCCGTCGGCACCACCACCTGGACCGCCGCCGACACTCCCATCCACCTTCACACGTTCGCTCACCTCACCCGTGGCGCACTGCTGAACTGGTGGACCGCAAGCACGCCGGCAGATGATCCATGCATCCCTGCGGTTGGCGCCTGAGGGGAGCCTGCCGACTGGACTGCCGGGGCTCCAGGAGGAGGACTTCCGCAAGATCGCCTACATCACGCAGCGACGCGCCATCCACTATCCGGTCGGCTCGTTGGGTGGAACTGTGCCGGGCTGGTGAGACGCACGCCGATGCGATCAATCACGTGCTGATACATCCCCAGTGCCCTCGGGTGTTGTTACGCTCAGCGCCAACTCAAGACGTGGAGGCGAGGTTGGCGGGGCAGCCGACGGGTTCCGAAGACTACGAGAGTGTCTTGGAAGCTGTGATCGCGCCAGTTACTGAGGCGTACTACTCCCAACGGGTTCAGTCAGGGTTCAACGCGCGGGTGCGAGACCAAGCCGCCCAGTCCACCATCACACTGTTCGCTGGTGGGTTGATCGCAGCCTTGACCGTCACTACCTTGGCGGATCGAGGCAAGCTGACTCAGATTGTCGCAATCGCCACCGTCGGGCTATGGCTATTGGCAGCTCTGCTCTACATGCGAGCCGTGGCATTCCCCGTCGTAGACCTTCCTGGTCCTGACTACGTGACTAGCCGTGAGGCGCTGATCAGAAGCGTCCTTGAGAAGGCCAAGCATGAGGCCGAGAAGATCGACAAGAGGCAGGGGCATGCGAACTGGGTTGCGGCAGCCGCAGTCGCTATGAGCGTCCTCACCTTTGCTCTTGGCGTACTTGTGGGACCAGAAAAGGAATCTGCACATGGCACGGTTGTTCTGGAGCCTTCGTACAGGAATACATTGACGATGCTGTGCGGCGGAAAGACCGACCGAGTCGAAGGCATGGTCACCAAAGGTTCCCTGGGCACCCCATTCGTCGAGGTGAAGCCTACGAAGAACACATGCGGAGCCAAGAGCGGTGTCCTGCAGATTCCGCGTTCCGCCGTGAAAGCCGTGAGGTGGCAAGATGCCTGATTCGAACGCGATCGCTCACTTCCTGTGCATTGGGCCGCTGCCCGAGGACGCTGAGGTGTGTGAACGAGCACGGGCTGCAGCGTCCGCCGATCTGACACAGCTTCACAGCACAGGGCACAGGCTCGACGGGCTGTTCGTTCTGGGTACTGCGGGTGGATTGTCGGATTACGGGTATCCGGCAGCAAGGGAGTTTGTCGACTCACTCCTCCTTGACTGCCTCAACCACAGCGCCGACGGGGCGCTACCGATGGTCCTGGCCGCAGCAGGCTTGGGAGACCGCCGGATGGGCTCAGCAGGGCTCTTGCTGACCAAGGCCCTGACTGGAATGTGGGAGCAACTCGGATCCGAGCTGTGGAGCGGAGGGCTCACGGATGACGTCGTACGCCCCCTGGAATCCGAGGTGTTCCGGGATTTCCAGGAGTGGCATCAGAAGGTCTATCACGTCCTCCCCGGCAGGCACGCGGGGCTACTGCCCGGCGAGGGCGCACTGCGATGGGAGGCCGATGGCAGATCCATCGGCTTGGTCACAGTCAACACCGTCTTCCGGATGGTTTCCGCCGACGCCGACGATGGGATGGCAGGCTGCTCAGAGGAACAACTGAGGTGCGCAGTCGGTGAAGAGTTCGATGCCTGGGCCGGAAGCAACGATCTGACGCTCCTACTCGCCGGCCGTACGGGCAGCCTGCCTGATCTGTCGGGCCTCCCGTCACCGGTGTTGCCGCTCGCCGGGTCTGGAGACGAAGACGGGCTCTGGCGCGTGCTATCCCATGGCGCAGAATCTGTGCACCAGTTGCTGCGCGTGAACCTTGCACGCGACACGCGCCCCGAGGTCACCGATATTGGGACTGGCCACACACTTGCTCTGCAAGGACCTCGTTACCCCACGCCCGAAGCGGCGCCCGCACGTGCGACAGAGGACGCCTCTTCTCAAGAAGACTACGAGGAGGGCCCGCTACTCGACGCGTTCTACCAGCAGGCAGCCACAGGGCGGATGGTGCTCGTGCTGGTCTCCGGGCCGGAAGCCGACGGAGGTCCCATCGATACGGACGAGCTGAACCGCCGCCTAGCTCTGGCCGCATTCGGTGCAATGCCTCATCCGATCCCACCGTTGAAGGAGACCTGGGCAGCCGCCCGCGAGGAACTGACGGCTCAACAGCTCGAACACCACCTCCAGGCGCTGCGCGGCGCTCCGGACACCTTCCCGCAAGCCGCGCACCGGCTGCTTCAATCCCCCTGGTGGCGCATCTACGACTTCACAGGCTCTGACACCTTTGCCACCGCGGTCGCCCAAGTTCCGAAGCTGGCCGAAACTGTCTCCTTGGTCAATGCTGGCCAGGTCGGACCGGGAGACAAGAAGAGTGTCGTCGAAGTCATCGCAATGAACGGGACGGTCGGCAACACAACCGGGACTGTCGACTTCGGCGAGGTCCCCGTGAACGCCAGCGACCCTCGCAACCTATGGTTCCGGCAGTTCCAGGCAGAAGTGCTCATCAGGCCCACGCTGTTCATGGCGCTGTCACCCGACAGCGCGGCCCTGTGGGAAACACTCGCCATGACCGGCAGACTTTCAGGAGCGGAGGAGTTTCCAGGCTTCATCGTCACATCCGACGGCGCCCTGGCCGATCGGGCGCGGTTGCGGCGGGCCGCTCTCAGCCACATCCGGCAGTCCCCCTTCACCTTCTCGACCCATTGTCTGCCGTCCGGCCACCAAAGCCTCGTCGAGGGCCAGCGGTTGCTCGCACAGACCTACGCTGGCGAACGCAAGGGCACGGGCGTGGCTCGAGTGGCGACATTGGTGAGTGAAGCGTCGAAGGGAAGCCGCGGATTCCTGGAAGGCCGGGACGCAGCGTGGGGCGACATCATCGACAAGGTAGCCGCCGAGCTATCTATAAAGGACGCGTTGGAAGACGCTGGGCGGCCAAGCTCGGGCAGCCGTGCCCCGATCGTCCTACTCAAGGGCAGCGCCGGGTCGGGCAAGACCACAGCTTTGATGCAATACGCCTATCGTCTGCACACGATGGGGAAAAACGTCGGCTGGGTGGACCGTGACGTATCGGTCTCCCGCCGGACCATCGAGACCCAGGCTCGAGAACAGAGACTGAATGCTATTTTCATCGACGATGTCGACATCTTCGGCAAGCAAGCGACTTCATTGCTCAAGAATCTAAGCAATGGAGGGAAAACCCTCGTCGTGGCGGCGATCCGCACGACCCGTGAACATGAGCTCGATGCCACTTTCACACCCGACGTCGTACATTCCGATACTCCACTGAATGACGACGATCTCAGGAACCTTATCAAGGTGCTCAAGAAAAATGGGCTCCTGGGAATTCTGAAGCAGCACCGATTTCCCCATCAGCGCATCAACAGGCTCCGCGCGATCTGCGAGAACAGCCTTCTGGCTGCAATGATCCAGGTGGTTACCGGAGAGCAGTTCGAGGAGAAGATTCGAAGTGAGTTCCAGCAGCTAGACAGCGAACAGCGGGCAGCGTATGCCACCGTTTGCCTCTTCGAGTCGGCCCTCGTCTACAAGCAGCGAGGAATTGACGAAGAGGATCTCTTGCTGATTGTCGCCTCATCAGCCGCGCCGACCAGACGGCACCGAGATGCCGTCTCCCAACTAGTCCGCATGGGCATCTTGGTGAGGGCCGCCGACGGTCGACTCCGTTGCCGCCAGCGGGCCATCG
The DNA here is from genome assembly GCF_033794725.1 of Streptomyces sp. ID05-39B. Taxonomy (NCBI): domain Bacteria; kingdom Bacillati; phylum Actinomycetota; class Actinomycetes; order Kitasatosporales; family Streptomycetaceae; genus Streptomyces; species Streptomyces sp. ID05-39B. The sequence goes on from NZ_JARGEF010000002.1 coordinate 14,662, forward strand.
CCGACAGCGTCGTTGACTCAGTCCTCAGAGCCAATCTGGACCAACTGGCCTCCGTGGCCCGGCATCTTTTGGTGTTCTACGCGGCCCGGGCACGGAACATCCAAGACAATGACCATCCCATTCGCCGAGCCATGATCAAGCTGCTCAGCCACACTCTGATGCGTGACCTCAAGCTCCCCGTCGAAACCGTACGGGAAATCTACGACGCCGCGCACGACTCTTTGCAAGACGACCGCCACTATTGGCTGCAGCGAGGCTCGTTCGAGTTGGAGCACGGGCACCTGAGAATCGCCCGAAACCACCTGGAGACGGCTAAGGGGTGCGACGGGGGCGAGCAGGATCCCCTGGTGCGTACTACGAGTAGTGCGATCCATCTGAAAGCGGCAGCCGAGGCGTCAAAGAATCCAGGACTTGAGAGTGCCGCGGTTAACGCTGTTCATGACCTCCACGCCGTGACCAAACAATGTGGGGCGAGCGCGCCTCATAGCTACGCCATCTTGGCCCGTGAGGGTACCAGGTGGTTGGAAGCCTGCACCTCAACGCTCGCTGCCCAAGTCTTCTTGGATACGAAGACGCTGATCCTCGAAGTTATTGCAGAAGGTAAGGTGTTCTGTCGCAATAACCATCAATTCATGGATATCGCTGCCACATACGAGCCCGTACTGAAGAAGCTCCTTCCGAAAGGACCTGGTGTCCCTCTCTGACACGGCAGCTGTAGTTCCAGCGTCTGCACTGGTCAGTGTGTTGCCGGGGCGGGCGCGGGCATGAGGACGGCCACCGTGATCATGAAAGTTTGTGACAACGTATCAAGACGTGGTGGCCGTGGAAGCAACGATAGCCAGCGGCCGTGGGGCTAAGCGATGTCCCGTAAGTGGGTTCCGTGGGCGGTGGGCTTCAGAGAAAGACCAGATGGACGTCCTTCTCGATGCAGAGCCGCAGGACGCCCGCCAGCTGGTGGGCGTCCTCGATGTGTTGCTGGAGGAACTGGTCGCTGCCCTCCCGTGCCCACTGGTCGGTGATCGCCTCCAGCCGGACCAGAATCGACGCGCACTCGGCAGGAGAGAGGTCGTCACCGCCGTCATCCGGATGATCGAGGAGGGGTTCCAGAGCGGTGGACACCTCACTCCACGGGCGCTCGCCGCCGAAGCCCCACATCTCGGAGAGGACGATCCCTTCGGTCTCGGCCAGACGCCGCCGGAACGCGGCAAAGCCGCTGTAGGACCAGGAGACATCCAGACTGCTGGTGTCTCCGTCGCCCGGGAAAAGAACCAGCCCCATGTGCCCTCCCTGCTTTCCGAGCACACAGGATCGAGGACATGGGGCAGCGTCGGCAACTGGGATGATCTTGGTGTGGCTGGTGTGATCACGCACGAACCTGACCATGCGCCAGCTCGCACCGCTGTTCGGGGTGTCCAAATCAGCGGCCGCCCGGATCATCGACCATCTCGGGCCGATGCTCGCTCTCCAGCCCCGCAAGCGGTTCGCCAAGGACACCGTGCTCATCGTGGACGGCACCCTGGTCCCCACCCGGGACCACACCATCGCCGAGCGGTCGAAGAACTACCGGTACTCCACCAACCACCAGGTCGTCATCGACGCCGACAGTCGCCTGGTCGTCATAGTCGGCCGGCCGCTCGCCGGGAACCGCAACGACTGCAAGGCATGGGAGGAATCCGGCGCCAAGGCCGCCGTCGGCAAGACCCTCACGATCGCCGACGGCGGCTACCCGGGCACCGGACTCGTCATCCCGCACCGCCGCGAGCGCGGCCAGACCGAACTCCCGGACTGGAAAGAGGAACACAACAAGTCCCACAACCAGGTCCGCGCCCGCGTCGAGCACGTCTTCGCCCGCATGACCTCGAATCGCCCTCACCGGAAGCCCTGTTGAGGCTCGCGGGGCCGGGACCAGCGGTGATCGCACGATGGCTGGCTGCGGCACGCACCGGACGGCTCCAAGGCGGAGGCGACGGACCGTGATCGGCTACACCACGACCGGGGACACGACCCGTGCCGGGGGGCGGAGCCTCTGTGCGCTGGAAGGTGAATCCGCTGCGTGCGAGTTTCGAGGCCCACTTCCGAGCTGGGGTGGTCGTCTCGGCGTCCAGCTGGACCTGTCGATCCGGGAGGCGTTCGGGACGCAGGTTGGACACAAGGATCGGAAGAGACTGACAAGGGCCGGGAAGGGGTGAGGCATCAAACCCCTTCTGACCTGGGAAAATGGCCAAGATGAGCGTTGATCGACAAGGTCCGCCAAGATCCTCAAAGGACTCACAATCCGTCGGCCGTGGGTTCGAGTCCCACCCGCCCCACCAAGAAGAACCTTCTGACCTGCGGAAACGCCCCTGGAGGGGTGTTTTCGCGCGCAGCGGTCACCTCGCATCGGTGCAGCGGAACGGGCGCTCTCGTCGCTCTTCGGCCGCCGCCGACGTCCGGAAGCCCGCTGCTGCCCCGGCTTGTGTCACAGGGGTCGTACCTTGTTGACCTGCGGTTTTGGGTGGAGCGTGGGTGTTGACCGAGGCCGAGCTTCCATCGGCTCGAGCGCAGGACGACAGTCGTCAGTTCCTGCTCTGAGCCCTGGTCAGACGGCGGGCCTTCGCGCGGCGCTCCGGTGAGGCCGGGTCCTCCACCGCGCCGGGACGCGGGCCGTTGTGGTGCACGGCGCGGTCGCGGAAGGCCCGCGTGAGCTGGGTGAAAGGCTTCGCGTCCGGCCCGACGTCGATCTGGAAGTGACCCGCGGCGGCGGGGGAGAGGTCCGCACCCCAGCGCACCACACCACCGCAGTCGGCCAGGATGTCGCGGACCACCGCCTCCTGATGCGGCCACAGACCGTCACCCGCCCCGAGCAGCGCGATCGCACTGCCGGACAGGTAGTTCGACTCGTACGCGGCCCGAACGGCGCGGTCGGTACGGTGCCCCAGGACGTCCTTGGAACTGTGCAGCGGCACCACCTCGTAGTGCCAGCGTCTCGCGACATGCAGCAGCACCGCCGACGCCTCACGGTGCAGACGGACGGTGGCGGGGGAGCCCTCGATACGGAACGAAGCGATGTCATCCGGGTCGATGGCCCAGCCGTTGTCGCTGCGCCGCGCGCTCCACGTGCCGTCGGCCGCGACCGCGGGCCCGGTGAACACGCCGCCCAGCGCGGCGCCCGCGCCCAGAGCGCCGGCGGAGAGGAGGACGGATCGTCGTGTCAGTGTCATGTCATACACCCTTCTCGGCATCGGCGCGCTCCTCGAGCTCGAACGCGTAGGCGAGGACGAAGCTGTTGAGCAGGTTCACGGGGATGTTGGCCGGACGGTCCTCCGCGCCGAGGCTCCAGCCACCGCTCAAATACCAGGCGCCCCCTCGCACTTCGATGTCCGAGTTCACGCCGAGGAGCATGTTCTTGGCGAGGGTCTGCGCCCGCGCGATGTCGCTGCTGAAACGATCCCTGAAGAACAGCGTGTAGCGCCGCTGGCAGACCCGGTCACCGGCTGCCGGGCTGTCGGTGCCGTAGTAACGGGCGAACGCCGTGGGGAGATTGATCTCCTCCGCCCTGATGAGCCGCATGATGTTGAACGCGTCGGCATCCTGGACCCAGTCGGCGTTCGAGAACTTGGACGCGGTGTCACGCCGTCCCAGGTAGTCCTGGGCGTAGAGCATGGGGCTCGGGTACTGCTCCTTGGCCTGGCGCCATGCCTCGTAGAACGACGCGAGGTCACCGGCCCAGCCTCCCATGTCCCCCACCGTCACGCGGTCGGCGGTCCCCGGAGACCTCAGGCACATCTCCAGGGTCGCCATCAGGTGCTCCGTACCGGTGGGGGCCCCGGTCACCGGATCGGTGAAGTGCTTCCGGCCGGCGAGGGTGATCCCCTGCGCCGCCAGGTGCTCGATCCAGCCCTCGTCGATTCCTGATTCCAGGATCGCGCTCCAGGCGAGGTTGCTGTACTTTTCCTGCCGGAAGAACATGCAGACGAGCCGGTACGGGTCGACTGCCGGGTTGTACTTCAGGGCCTCCGTGAACAGGCGCTGGATGAGGTCGATGAAGTCCTGTGCGGGGGAGTGGGCGGGATTGAGCACGGACGTGCCCGGGTCGGAGAAGCGGCGCCACACGTTCCGGTCGATCTCCCAGGACTCGCCGAAACTTCCGCTGCCGTAGCTGAACGTGCCGTTGCGGATCTGGTTGAACGACCAGTTCGCGGGCAGCGGATAGCCGAGGTTGCCGGAGAACCCCCACGAGAGGCCGGCGACGAACGACCAGGTGGCTCCGACGCGGTGGGTGACGGTGCTGCACACGTTCCGGGAGCCGTAGACGCCGTAGGTGTAGCGGTTCGTCCGGCCCAGGGCCGCGCGTACGCCGCGGAAGTAGTCGATGACCACGTCCATGTCCGCCCCGGTGGCGTCGAAGTCCACGGCGAAATAGATACAGGTGCCGCGGCCGAACCCGAACTCCCGCGCCCTCTTCTCGGCCACGTCGCCTTGCTCGAAGCCCTTGGCGTACGTGAAGTTCCAGTTGTACCTGGCGTTCCACTGGAAGATCGGGTACACCTTCAGGCCACCGCGGATGATGTCGCTCAGCTCGGCACTGGTGAGCGCCTTCCCCTGGTAGTACGGATCCTCCGGGGGGAGGTGTTCGTCGAGGTATCGGCCCACGATCCGGAACCCGGCGTTGCTGAGCGCCTGCGCGCGGGCGAAGGTGAGCGGTTCCGCCTCGTCGCACGCGGTGGTCGCGCGGAACTCGTTGCCGGTGGAGACCAGGAGCTGCGCCCAGGTGTCGAAGTCCGACTTGCCGGTCAGGGAGAGCTGGCTGAACCTCTGGAAGGACCGGACGAAGCTCTCCGTCAGGTCGATGTACTCGCGGCGGATCGCCGCCGTGGTCTCGCCCTCGCCCTCGACGACCGGCGAGTTGAACACGCACAGGGCCGTGAACAGATGGACCAGGTCCCCGCTGCTGCCCACGCTCAGGGTGGGCTGCTCCTTGAGCTTCGCCTTGGTGTTCGCGCCGAAGTACCCGCCGATCTCCGAGCGGGGGATGCCGATCTCGAACTGGAGGGCCTTCATCACGGCCTGCTGCACATCACGCGAGTAGAAGCCGTCGCATGGACTGAGGTCCATGGTGGTGATGTCCTCGCCGTACACGTAGTTCAGATTCAGATGCTGCTGGAACTTACGGATCTCGTCGGTGCCGCCGGGGACGCGCTGGAACTGGTCCATCCGCAGGAGCGCCTTGATGAACTGCACGAGGAGCCTGGTGGGGATGTTGGACATGGTTGCGGCCGACGCCAGGCCGGCGTCACGGATCAGGTCGTTCATCGAGTCGGTGGTCGTCGAGGTCCACTGACTCGCCGTTGAAGCGCCGGGGTACCCCTTGCACCACAGGGCGTAGTTGACGATGCGGACGATGTTGGCGTTGGACTCGGACGGACGGATGCCGCCGCGTGCCACAAGCGCGTCGAACGTGCCCGGCCCGAAGTTCTGCACGGTCGGCGAGATCCCCAGCTCGTGCTGGAGGCCCTGGGTGAGGCTGAGTACCGTCTGCCATCCGGTGCTGCCGTCCTGGGCGCAGCGGACGTACCCGGCGGCCACGCCGTCGTAGGTCGCGTTCACCCATTGCTGGGCCGCGAGCACATTGGGATCTTCCATGCGATCTGTCCCCCGTTGGGTTCGTTCCGAGACCGGAAGGGCGCCACGACACCCCGCCGCCAGACCATCACCCATGACGGGAGCATGGGGAACCTCGAAAGTTGCAGGGTCCCTCCGGCGTCGCTTTGGGGAATCCTTTGGGCGGTAAGCGCAACAGGAGGGGATCACATGAGCATGCGCGGGAAGTGTTCACGGACGGCTGCGGTCGTCGTAGGCGCCGCTCTGGCGGCCACGCTGGGGCTGAGTGCCTCGCCGGCCTCGGCGAAGGCGTCCGATGGGTGGGTACGGGGGTACGACTATTCGATCGACGACTTCAACGACGAGGGAACCCTGTCCTCCTCCCTGGCCGAACACCGTGAGTCCAACGCCACGTGTATGTGGCAGCGCATCCTCTGGGCGGAGGGCGCGCTGACCACCACCGGGACGCCCTTCGGGGAGTCCTTCATCGACGGCCACTTCGGTAACGACACCACGACGGCCACGAAGTGGCTTCAGAGGTACTGGCATCTGGACGTGGACGGCAAGGTCGGCAACCAGACCTTCGGCTATGCCCACGTACACGTCTTCCAGACGGGCGGCAGCACCGACCGGGGTAAAACGCTGTACCTGGAGTACCGAGGCCGGAGCCACTCCTTCCCCATGCGCCGCAACACCGAGGGCAAGTACCTCTTCAAGGACGCCGACGGCAACTGGCGGCAGGCGGGGTACGACTACCGCACCTGCAGTTAGCCGTCGGCGCAAGGCGTCAGGCATCCTCCGCCTTGCGCAGCGCGCTCCATGTCGCTGGGCCGACCGTTCCGTCCGCGTCCAGGCCCGCCCGCTTCTGGAAGGTGATGACGGCTCCGTGCGTCATGGGGCCGAAGTCGCCGTCCACCTGGCCGACTTCGGTGACGCCGTGCAGGTACCGCAGCAGGCACTGGAGTTCACGGACCTGGCTGCCGCCGTCGCCGCGCTCGATGGTGAAGTCCCAGGTGCCGTTCTCGCCCGCGGTGTAGCCGCGGCCGTACTTCGTGTCCTCGTACACCGCGGGCTTCTCGCAGGTGGGTGGTGCGGACGCGGTGGCCGGGGGCTCGTCCCAGAGGGCGTAGGCCGCGGTCGTGGCGCTCAGCAGGGCCGCCGCCACGAGCGCGCCGACGAGTGTAGGGCGGCGCCGGGGGCGAAGACGCGGCAGGCGGGGCGAGCGGTCGGCGCCCGCGGCGTCCTCCACACGGCGCAGCAGCTCCTGTGCAGTGGGGCGTTCGGCGTGAGTGGCGGCCAGGCAACCCCGGACGATCTCCCGCCAGGCTTCCGGGAGTTCGGAGGAGAGCCGGAGCTCCTCGGCGCCGCGCGCGTAACGCGCCACCGCGTCGCAGCGGGCCTCCGTGGTGCTGCCCGGGAGCGGGAAGGTGCCGGTGAGGACGGTGTGCGCCAGGACACCGAAGGCCCATACGTCCGCCGACGGGCGGATACGGGTTCCCCGCTCGTCGATCTCCGGCCGGAGAAGTTCCGGCGGGGTGTAGTCGGGGGTCGCGAACGGAGGCGCGTACGCATGCGTGCCCTTGAGTTCGGCGGCCATGTTGAAGTCGGCGAGGCGCGCCGAAGAATCCTTCATCAGCAGGACGTTGGCCGGTTTCAGGTCGCCGTGCACCCAGCCAGCGTGGTGCAACTGGTGCAGGTCCTCGCAGATCTGCGCGAGCAGCGCCGGTCCCGCGTCCGGCTTCGGCGCCTGGTCGAGTACGGAGTCCAGGGAGCCCTCGGCCCGTTCCAGTACGAGGACGGTGGCGCCGTCGAGCTCCGGGCGGACGGGGTCGTCCACGGTCAGGGTGTCGTACATCCGGATCAGGCGCGGCGCGCGCAGCCTGCTCAGCAACTTGTCCGACACTTCGGCATCGTCGCAGGTGAGACGCGTCACTGAAATGGGTTCGAGTCCCACCCGCCCCACCTGCGCAGGTCTCTGACCTGCGGAAACGTTCATTCTTTCGGGTGGCGGAGCATCAACTCTGCCTGAACGGACTGAATCCACTGCTCGCGGGTTTGGGGTTGTGGCTGTCGGAGTCTCTTTCGAACTGGCCTGACCCGCACAGATGTGCTGCCGCCGTGGTCGGGGACGTTGCTGAATATGGCCGGTGCGAGCGGCTGGACGTCGAATTCGGGACGCTGGCAGGACACAGGGAAACGGAGGTGTCCGTTCCGATGCCGTGCCGTCGATGCCCGCCAAGGCTGGGCAGGGGCATCCGAGTGGTGGGGTGGCGCGAGGTTGGGCCTCGGCTCCGCTGATCACTGAGCCGCTGCTGAGGTCGGCCGGAGCGACGGCGCAACGGCCCGTACTGAAGACGGCCGAACTTCTCAAGGAGTCGCATCACGAGGCTGCGAGTCGTGGCCGCGAGGTACTACGAGGCGATGGTCCGTACGGGGAAAGCGTCCTCGTGACGGACCTCCAGGGCCGGCATCATCAGGGCCGCTGCTCGGGTTCGACGGGTGCCGAGGGTGCGGTCGGCGGGGTGGCCCTGGTCGCGCAGCGGGGTCGTGATGCCGGTGTGGGGGCGGGGCCGTAGCGGGTGGCGTGGCGGGTTTCGTCGCGGTTGGAGACGGCCCAGGTGGCGGGGCGCCGACCGTCGCCATCGGTGATCGTGGGGGCGATGACCTCCCTCGGCTTGTCTGCCTCCCGGGCGCGCATGAGGAAGTCGAAGTTGGGTGTGGCTCTGTGGGAGGGGGATGGCTCCGCCGGCGCACATTCGGCCAACGGCGCGAACGAATCGGATGCGGATCAGTGGCTGAGCAGCCGGCCGATTCGGTCGTGGGCGAGGACCTGGTAACCGACCATGATCACAACAAGCCGGCGGACCGCGCGGCGCAGGCAGGCGAAGTTGAGCGCGGCCACCGCGCCGAAGAACACAGTGAGTTGGAGGAGCAGGCGCACTGGTCCGGGGGTGTGGATATCGCTCTCGCCAGAACGGGACGGGTCATCCGGCACGGCGAAGGAACCCCACGCCCAGCCCACAGCCGCGGGCAGTGCGACGACCGGCAGCCGGCGCCACGGAGAGGGGACCTTGCGCCAGGACCCTCGACGACGCCCACCGGTACGTCGCCGACATGCTCGCCGGCATGGACGTCCGGTACGACCTGGGGGACGACCACCGGCTCGTCGGCACCCTGTGCCCGGACATGAAGTTGACGCCGGAGCGGCCCGACCCGGACGTCGGCACCGCGGTGACCCGGTCGGCGGACCTGCTGCGTGAGGGCCATGGGCTCCTGCTCGACCTCGTCGACCGCGCGCAGGTCCGCCACGCCGCGGCCGCGTGGTCCGGACGGGTCAACACCGTCACCGCCCGCACGGACCGGGTGGACGCCGACGCGTTGCTCATCCGGCCCGACGGTTGTGTCGCCTGGGCCTTGCCTACCGGGCAGGGCCTCGCCGCCACCACGCTGGTGCGTGCGCTGGACACATGGTGCGGGCAACCGGCCTGAGCACCGCATTAACAGTCGCCTCAGGTTCGCTCAGTAGGAAGTAGGCATCCAGATAAGCGATGCAACCCGTATGTAGGAGGCTAGTGATGGCAGTCAACGCAGCGCCGTCCGGGGAAGCGCCGGCCGGTCGGTTGGCAGGCCGGTGGGTGCCGTGGTTGGTGATCGGCTTGTGGCTGGTGCTGGCGGCGGGCATGGTGCCGCTGAGCGGAAAGTTGAGCTCGGTCACCACCGACAGCGCCGTGGACACCCTGCCGGCCAGTGCCGAGTCCACCAAGGTGGCGGTGCTGGACGACAGTCTCCCCGGCGGTGACAACAACACGTTCGTCTTCGTGTACCACCGCGCCGGCGGCATGACCGACGCCGACCGCGCGACGGTCGAGCGCCACTACAACACCCTTGCCAAGCGGTACCCGCCGAAGGTGACGGCGGCGGCCGGCGAGGACGACGAGGGCTCACCGACGAGCCCCTCCACCGACCGCAAGGCGATGATGTTCACCCTCGAGGTGAGCACGGCCTACGGCGCGCCGGAGGACATCGTCGGCCCGTTGCGTGAGGCTGCGAAGGGCCGCCCCTCCGGCCTGGAACTCGACGTGACCGGCCCGGGTGCGATCGACGGCGACATGGATGCCGTCTTCGACGGCATCGACGTGCAGGTCCTCCTCACCACCATCGTCGTCGTCACGCTCCTGCTCATCCTCACCTATCGCAGCCCGGTGTTGTGGATCATCCCGCTGGTGGCCGTCGGCGCGGCCGCACTGACCTCGATGGGGACCGTCTACCTGCTCGTCAAGGGCTTCGGCATCGTGGTCAACGACCAGAACTCGGCGCTGCTGACGATCCTGGTGTTCGGCGTCGGCACGGACTACGCGCTGTTGCTCATCGCCCGATATCGGGAGGCGCTGCACCACCACGAGAACGTCCGGGTCGCCATGGTTCACGCGCTGCGCTCCGCGGCGCCGGCCATCGTCGCGTCCGCGGCCACCGTGGTCGCCGGCCTGCTCTGCCTGCTCGTCGCGGACCTGAACAGCACCAGCGGGCTGGGCCCGATCGGTGCGGCCGGCATCCTGTGCGCGTTGGTGGCCATGCTGACGCTGTTCCCGGCGGTGCTCGTGGTGCTCGGCCGGCGGATCTTCTGGCCGGCCATCCCGCGGTTCAGCACGGCCGTGGCGGAGAAGCCGGGGCTGTGGGGACGGCTCGGCACCGCCATCAGCCGTCGCCGGTGGGTGGCGACCGTCGGCTCGCTCGGAGTCCTCGGCGTGCTCGCCCTCGGGCTGGCGGGCAACACCGGCGCCCTGCGGGAGCAGGACCAGTTCCTTTCCGCGCCGGAGTCGGTCACCGGCTTCACCGTTCTCCGCCAGCACTTCCCGGAGCTCGGCGGCCAGCCGATGACGGTCTTCACACGGCCGGCGCACCAGGAACGGGTGCTCGACATCGTCAAGGACACTCGAGGCGTGGCCCTGGCCGTCCCGGAGCAGACCAGCGGTGGCTGGGCCAACATCTCCGTGTTCCCGAAGGACGCGCCGGACACCGCCGCGGAGTACGACACGATTCTGCGGGTGCGCACCGCCGTGCACACGGTGAGCGGGGCGGAGGCGATCGTCGGCGGGCCGAGTGCGGAGAACCTCGACACCGAGGTGACCACCAAGCGCGACGAGAAGCTGGTGATCCCGCTGGTGCTCGCCGTCGTCCTGATCGTCCTCGGACTGTTGCTGCGCGCGGTCCTGGCCCCGCTGGTCCTGATGTCCACCGTGATCGTCTCATTCGCCGCGGCCTTCGGCGGCAGCGTGTTCGTCTTCGACACGATCCTCGGGTTCAAGGGTGTCGACTATTCGGTGCCGCTGCTGGCATTCCTGTTCCTGGTGGCGCTCGGCGTCGACTACAACATCTTCCTGGCCAGCCGGGCCCGGGAGGAGACCATGCGTCTCGGCACCAGAGAGGGCATGCTCAAAGCCCTCTCGGCCACCGGTGGCGTCATCACCTCGGCAGGCCTGGTCCTGGCGGCCACGTTCGGGGTCCTCGTCACCCTTCCGCTGGTGATGCTGGTCGAGGTCGGGTTCCTGGTGGCCTTCGGCGTGCTGCTCGACGCCCTGCTGGTGCGGTCGGTCCTGGTGCCCGCCCTCACCCTGCTGATCGGCCGACGGATGTGGTGGCCGAGCCGGCTGTCGCGTCCAGCGGCAAAGCTGCCGGACGGTCAACAGCCGCTCGCCGACGATGAGGAGCCCGCGCTGCAACGGTGAGCGCGGCGGCACGGACGAGATCCGGGACGGGCCCCAGGCCCGTCCCGGATCTTTTTCATGGGGCTCGACGGCTGTCGCTCTTTGGTCCTGAGCCGTGCGGCCGGGGCTGTGGCCGGCGCATCGCGGTGTCCTCCTGGGCGGTGAGCCGCGCGATCGGGGCGGGCGGGGCCGCGGCCGGAAGGTCGACCCGAAGCAGCGCGCCACCGCGTGCGGAGCGGGCGACGGTGGCCAGGCCGCCATGGGCGTCGACGACCCGCTGCACGATCGACAGCCCCAGACCGGATCCCGGCAACGCCCGGGCGCTGTCGGCACGGTAGAACCGGTCGAACACCCGCGGTACGTCGGCGGCGTCGATGCCCGGCCCGGCGTCGTCGACCTCGAGCACCACCGACGCGCCCTCGGCACGGAGCCGGACCTGGACCGGCTGGTCCGCGGGAGACCACTTGCCGGCGTTGTCGATGAGGTTGAGCACCGCCCGCTCGAGCGCAGCGGGACGCCCGCTCACCCACACGGAGGTCACGTCGAGCGCGACCTCGACGTCGGGCGTGCGGGAACGTGCCCGGGTCGCGGCGGCCGCCACCACGTCGGCGAGGTCGAGCAGCTCGGTGTTCTCGTCGCTGACGTCACCGCGCGCCAGATCGGTCAGCTCGGCGACAAGGGTGCTCAACTCGGCCACCTGGGCGCCGAGATCGTTGAGCAGCCTGGTCCGGCTCTCCGCCGGAAGTGCGCTGTCCAGGGTGCCGCGCCGATCGAGCCGGATCAGCAGCTCGGCGTTGAGGCGCAGGCTGGTGAGCGGGGTCTTGAGCTCGTGGGCGGCGTCCTCGGCGAGGAGCCGCTGGGCCCGCCGGGAGTCCCGGAGCGCGGCGAGCATGTCGTTGATCGACTGGATCAGCCGCCTGATCTCCCCACCGCCCTCATCCGGGATGTCGGCGTCGAGATCCCGGGTGTGCGCGACATGTACCGCGGCGGCGGTCAGCCGGTCGATCGGTGCCAGCCCGGTCCGCGCCACGGTCCGCCCGACAAGGGCGCCACCGGCCACGCAGAGCAGCCCGATCAGCAGCATGCCGAACCCGAACTGGTTGATCGGGCTGTCGTCGGCGACCTGGGCCACCTGGACCGCGCCGTCGCCCGCCCGCAGCGTGTAGATGAGGTAGCCGTCCTCGTCGCTGTCGTTCGACTCCATCAGGTCGGCCGACGCGCCCTGCGCCACGCGCTCGGCGTGCTCGCTGACGGGGGGCAGCGCGGGTTGGCCGGCCGGCGTCCGGAGCGAGCCGCCGGGCAGGATGACCCGCACCAGCCGACCGGATCCGGGATACGGCGGTAGCTGTACCTGCGCCAGACCGGCGCGCTGCGCGTTCGTCGCCAGGACGCGGGAGTCGGCGCGCAGCTGACTCTTGGCGCTGTCCTGCAGCTCCCAGCCCAGTAGTTGGCTGGCCACCTGGAAGGCCACGAACACGCTGACCGCGATGGCCGTCGCCGCGATCACCGTCAGCCTGCTCCGCAGGGACCGCCGGCGCCACCATCGGGTCAGCCGGCGCGGTTCCCGGCCGGCGGGCCTGCTCACGGAGAAGTCTCCCGCAACGTGTATCCCAGGCCGCGCAGTGTGTAGATCAATCGCGGCTCACCCCCGGCCTCCATCTTGCGGCGCAGGTAGCTCACGTATACCTGGAGGTTGTTGGCGGTGGCGCTCATGTCGAAGCCCCAGATCGCCTCGAACAGCGCGTCGCGGGTCAAGACCCGGGTGGCGTTGCTCATGAGGACCTGCAGGAGGGAGAACTCGGTCCGGGTCAGGCGCAGCGGCCGTCCGCCCCGCCATGCCTCGAACCTGTCGGGATCGAGCCGGACATCGGCGAACGACAGGATCTGCGACTCCTCGTCGGTCGGCGTGCGCCGGCGCAGCAGGGCCCGCACCCGGGCCAGCAACTCCTCGGTGGCGAACGGCTTGGGCAGGTAGTCGTCGGCGCCCGCGTCCAGCCCCGTGACCCGGTCGGAGACCTGGTCACGGGCGGTCAGCATCAGCACCGGCAGATCCCGGCCGGCGGCCCGCAACCGCCGGCAGGTCTCCAACCCGCCGAGGCGGGGCATCATCACGTCGAGGATCAGCAGATCCAGCGTGTCACCGTCGGCCCCACCGACCCCGTCGAGCACGGCGAGACCGTTGGCGACGGTGCTGGTGTCGTAACCCTCGACCTGGAGCACCCGCTCCAGCGAATCCCGGATGGCCGCTTCATCATCCGCGATCATGATCCGCACGCCGGCCCGCCCTCTTCCAGTCGATGTTTTTGCCGCTCATTTTCCCCGATCAACCTGAGGCCAGGATTAGAGCGTCGCTGGGGACCGCGCTCTTACCGATAGCTTAAGAAATGGAACCTACTACGAGCAGCTGCCCCACAGTTCGGAGTCGCGGGTGTACTGGGCGATGGCCGCGGTGATACTTGCGCATGGCGAGCACTATCGACCCGTGAGGGCGCGGCCGCTGCTCGGCCTGGTTTCAGGGGGCGCTCTGATACCCGTCGCAGTGGCCTACCCGTGGGTTGCTCTCATCCCCCTGTTCAGTGCGCTGGCCATACTGGCCTTGCATCGTTGTCCCTGGCCTCTGGCGTGGGTACGCTTCGCGCGGGCTGCCCGGCGGGTGCCCCAACTTCTGCCACCCCGGTTCGGGGCTCCAGGGCTGGCGATTTCTCGCATGCGAGGCGCCGGTTGGCCCGTGTCTGGTCCGGGAGTCACACAGAAAGCGAGTGGACTACTCCGCTCTGTCCGAGTCCTGGGTGCCTGGGGGGCGAAAGCTCCCACCGGGCATGCGACTTGTGGCTCTAGAAGAACCCAAGCTTCTTCGGACTGTAGGAAACAAGAAGGTTCTTCGTCTGCTGGTAGTGCTCCAGCATCATCTTGTGCGTCTCGCGGCCGATGCCCGACTGCTTGTAGCCGCCGAACGCGGCGTGGGCGGAGTTTGATCCAAGTCCGTACGCGCGAAAGGCCGGTGACCTGCAATGATGACCGATGAGCAGTGGCTTGCCCACTGGTCCGAGCGAGCGCCTCGACTCGACGACGAGGCCCTGGAGCGCATCGTCCGAGCGCTCGACGAAGAGGAGGAAGACGAGGCGCGCAGCCTGGCCGCGTGATCCCCCCGCCGCGTTCACTGTTGAGCTGTCCGAGAATGATCGAAAGGCCCCTGCCGTATGGCGGGGGCCTTCGTCGTATCCGGAAGGGTCGCGGGCGAACCAGGGTCCTGGTCCTTCCGATTACCTCCAGCGACGGCAAGGGCAACCGCCCCTACTGCCGCAGGCCGTACCCTGGAGCGGAGGTGATTCGATGTCGCTCCAAGAGAACGTCCGCAGCCATCGGCGGCGCGAAGGATGGACCCAGGAACGGCTCGCCGAAGAGGCAGACCTCTCGGTGGGCACCGTCCGCAAGGTCGAACAAGGCGGGACCGTCGCAGTCGAGACGATTCACGCCCTCGCGCGAGCCCTCGGCACCACAACCTCCAGCCTGTTCGCCTCCGAGGCGCCGGCCCCCGTCCATGAGGCGGAGGGCGACGGCCCCAAGCTGACCGAGCTGCGCCGGGCGCTCATGCCACCGATCGGGCTGACCACAGTAGTCACCGAGCCCACCGACGTCCGCGACCTGCACGCCATTCAGAGCGACATCGCCGACTCGCACTCCCTGTATCACGCCGACCGCTACGACTCCGTCGCCAAGCGCCTGCCGGGCATCCTGCGCGCCAGCGAGACGGCGGTCGCCCTGAGCGACGGTGAGGCACGTCAACAGGCTGTCATCACGCGCGCCAGCGCCTTCCTCCTGGCCGGGAAGTACCTCACCCAGGTCCGACGCTACGACATGGCCTACCACGCCCTCTCGCGGGCCATCATGGACGCTCGTGATGCCGGTGACACGCAGCTTGCAGCTACGGGTGTCGTAGGCATGGGCTGGCTCCTCCTGCGACAGGACCGCTTCGACGAGGCCGAACAACTGGCCGCCACCACAGCCGAAGCGATCGAACCGCGCCTCTCCAGCGCCACGCCGGGCCAACTGGCCGTCTGGGGTGAGCTGAACCTGCGCGTAGCCTCCGCCGCGCGCCGCAACAATCGCCCCGACGTCGCCAAGGCGGCCCGGCGCATGGCCGCGACCGCCGCGAGCGCGCTGGACCGCGAGCACGTCGACTTCCGGCAGCACTGGACCACGTTCGGGCCCGTGACGGCTGAGACGAAGGTGATCGAAGACCTCGCCCTGATCGGGGACGCTCGCGGAGTCCTCAATCGGGCTGACGACGGGGCCGTGGGCCCCAAGGCGGTGAAGAGGCTCGGCCGGCCGAGCGCGAACAACTGGGCGAGGCATCGCCTGGACGTCGCGAAGGCCCACGTCCTCCTCGGATCGCACCAGGACGCGATGGATGAGCTGGCCGGGGTCAAGACGGAGGCTCCGGAGTGGCTGAGGCATCAGGCGATGGCCCGTCACGTCATGCGGGACATCCTGGGCACGCGGAAGCGCACGCTGACCCAGGACATGCGCGACATGGCTGTTCACCTGGGCGTCGCCGGGTAACTACCACGCGCCGTAGCACTTCCTGGCGATCAGTCAGACAACTACTACGCCTCGCGTCTGGATGGTGCCTACATGCGACCGTAACTTCATGGTCATGGCCGATGACACACAGCGAGACACTGACATCGCCCCGTCCAGGATGGGGCGCCTCCTACCGTGGATGACGGACGACGGGAAGCCCTGCTACCTGACGTCGGCCAGCGCGGGCGGGGTCATCAGCAAGATGGCCGACGCCATGGAGGCGGAGCAGATCCGCACCGCGCGCGAAGTGCTGGCCGAGTCGCGCCTGATGCTGGAGGAGGAGCGCCTCGGTCGGCTGGAGCTCCGCTTCGTCAGCAAGCGGCTGACCGAGTGCCTGGCCGATGCGCTGCGTGTGGCCGAGTCCCGCGGCATCCGCATCGGCATCGAAGACCCGCGCCCGGACGACGACATGGAAGAGTTGACGGACAGTGGAGCCGGCGAGTGACTGCGCCGAAGGCGATCATCCGACACGAGACCTGGACGATCACGCCCGACCGTGAGCCCGACGCAGAGCAGGTGACGCACCAGTTCAAGTGCGCGGTGTGCGGGGAGGAGTCCGGCAAGGACGGCTCGTGGGATCCGCCGCAGTCGTGGGCCCTGGGGCACTCCGGGGAGAACCCCTCGCACCACTCGTTCAGCGAGATCATCACCCGACCCTGGCGCACGTTCATGCACAACCCCTGAGACCGGCCCCGCCCTTGCAGTTCTCCCCGTGACGCTTGGGCGGGGCCTCACCATGACCAAACAGCGCCAATACAAGGACAAGCGCATGGCATGCCCACTCACGCAAGGCGGCTCCTGTAGCGGCTGCGAATCGTGCAACCCTGAGATCTACCTGCCAGCCCAAGAGCCCTACTTCGGCCCCGGCGAGGCAGGCGGAGACTCGGACAACCACGAGCAGCCGGGGGGACACCCCCACTGACGACAAAAGACCCCCCGGCCCGCGAGGCCGGGGGGTCTTCGTCTTGCTCGTCAGCGTCCGAGCTTCTTCTGGAGCTTCACTTGCTGCTTCAGAAGCTTGGTCTGCTTCTTCGCCTGCTTCTTGGTGGCCTTGGTGTAGGCCGCCGTACGCTCCTTGTCTGAGCGGAAGTCAACGGCGCCGAGCGTGCTGACCGACAGCGTTTTGCGAAAGAGTCCCACGACAATTCCCTCCCCTGGTTGAACAGTGGATGAGTCTAATTCACTCGATCACGACAAGGAAGGGACTTCGCAGGTCAGCGAACCGGGCAGGCGCCCGTGCTGCACTCCTCGTCCGTGGAGTCCTCAACGGACGTCACCTCGTACTCCGCGAACTGCTCCGCGGTCAGCCGCTCGTACGGAGCCTGCTCGCGCGTGCCGTCGGGCATCAGGGTGGTGCCCTTCAGGTCCGGCAGCCATGCCTTGATGATCCCCGCGGCCTCCTCGACCGTGTACTTGCCCTCGGGGAAGTTCGCGGTGAAGGAGACGGCGTTGTCGGCGTACTCGGCCTGATACATGGCCTGGATGGCGAGCATCTCGTTCAGGTCGATCTCGTCCGCGGACTCTACGATCGCCGGGTCGTAGCCCATGGCCTCCACTTCGGCGACCAGCTTCTCCTTCGTCGGATAGGCCACGACCATCGTGTTGCCGGACTGATCGTAGGTGCACTTCTCGACCAGGTGGCCGGCGCTCACTGCCTCCTGCACCGTCGCAGCCTGGGCCGGATCGGTCATGGAGAACCGGACGCGACGCAGGAAGTGCCGGGCGTAGATCGGGTGAATGCCCTCGCTCACTCCGGGGAGTTTCGCGATCGAGCCGGTCGGCGCCACCGTGGTCACCTTCACGGGCTCCGGGACGCGAAGCGTGAAGGCGTACTCGCGGGCCTCGTCGCGGACCGTGTCGTACAGGAAGGTGAGCAGGTTGCGGAACGCCAGGTCGTGCGGGGCGTCCGAGTAGCTGGTGCCGTGCTTGGCGAGGAAGCCCTGCACGCCCAGGTGGCCGACGCCGATACGGCGCTCACTGTGCATCACCTCGCGCTGCTGGTCGTCCGTCATGTCGCCGTAGGTGGCCCTGATCAGGAAGCGCGTCATCAGCTCGTGCGCCCGGCGCAGGCCGGTGAAGTCGGAGTGCCCGCCCTTCTCCTTCGGTGCGAAGTAGTCGAGGTTGACGTGGCCGAGCACGCAGGCGCCGGTCTCGGGGAGGGCTATCTCCCCGCACGGGTTGGTCGCGACGACGGGGTTGACCTCGCCCTCGTTGGAGTAGGTCGAGTTCCAGTAGCCGGGCTCGCCGTTGCGGAGCATGCCGCGGACTACGGCCTCGTGGACTCTCGCGGCCTGTGCCTCGGGGGCGTACGTCGAGTGCTGGTCGTAGCCCTTGAAGGCGTTCAGCAGCTCGATGAACCGGTCGTCGATCTCGACGGAGATGTTCGTCGTCCAGTGCTTCGAGCCGTCCGCCTTGCATGCCAGGAACTCGTCGATGAACGGGTCATACCAGGCGCAGATCGCCATGCGGGCCGAGCGGCGGACGCCGCCCGAGACGACGCACTCGGCGATGGCGTGGTCGATCTCCATGGCCTCGACGGGAGTTACGTACCAGCCGGCCGGTACCGTGGCGCCGATCGGCATGTTCGCGCGCGATCGGTTGAGGACGTGGGCCACCTCCTGGAGCATTCGAGCGAAGGGGCCAGGGCCCGAGGCGGTGCCTCCGAAGGTCTTCAGCCGGCTGCCCTTGCAGCGCACGCGAGACACGTCGTAGACGCGGGCGCGGTGCTTGACCTCGTCGCCGGTCATGAAGGTGTCGATCAGGTCGACAAGCGCGCCGGCCCAGCCCTCACGGGAGTCCTCGACCTCGAAGGCGCCCGCCCAGTCCGAGTCGTACTCCTCGGAGAGCAGGCCCGCGGCCTTCATCTCCTCGTAGTCCTGGTGCATCGGGTCACACACCACGTGGACGTCGAGCTCGCGGCGCGGGGCGCCGTACGGCTGGAGGTACTCGGAGCTGTAGTTGCCGCCGACCCCGCCGCCCTCCATCAGGCGCATGAAGGTGAACTCGAAGTGCCTGCTGAGCTTCTCGCCCCAGGGGGCGACGTGGCAGTTAAAGAGGTACTGCCTGCCCTTCACGCCCGTAGCCCACAGGTGGCGCCCTGCGGGGATGATGGCGAAGCGGTCCATGTAGGCGACGAGCTCGTTGTACTCGGCGATCACGGCCTCGCCCCAGGCGCTCTTGTCGGGGCCGTGGACGAGGGCGAGGTTGCCGGCCGCGACGCGGCGGACCGTGTCCGGCCAGGTCTCCTTCGAGCCGTCGGCCAGCGTGCGCGAGTAGGTGCGGTTGTAGACGAGCTCGCCGGTCGGGCCAAAGGGAACGTCAGTCACTGGTGAATTCCTCCTGAAGTGGTTGGTCTCTCACTGCCGCAAGGCGGCAGCCCCGAAGGGCTACCGCCTGCGACACTTACACGTCTTGTTCGTCGAGCTGGTCGTAGCCGTCGATGTAGCGGTCGCCGTTCAGGTGGGCAGTCAGCTTGCCGACGCCCCGTTCGACCCGGTAGCGCACCGCCCGGTCAGTCACCCCCTGGAAGGAGGCGATGTCGGCGTCGTGGGTGTCGAGCGCGTAGTGCAGGAACACCGCCTGCTTCTCGACCAGCGAGAGCGGCGCCACCTCCCAAGCCCGTCGCACATCGGCGAGCTGAGCCGGGAAGTTCGAACCCTTCTTCTTGTCGACGTGACCCTTGGGCATGTCAGCATCGGGGGCGAGGTCGTTCTTCATGCCGTACGCGGAGTTGGGGTCCCAGACCGCCGGGAGCGTGCGCTCGACCGTCGCGCGGTCGTAGCCTCCCGCCACTCAGTACCCCTGGCTGACGAGCTGGTCCTGGTTGACCTCCCAGGACTTGTGCTCCGAGCGGCGCCGCGCCTCCGTGAGGTGCTTGTCGCGCAGGCGCTGGCCGATCCACGTGTGCAGGACGCCGGGGCCCGTGTCGTAGGCCGTCCTGGCTCGATCCGGCCTGGTCGCGATGAAGAGGAGGGCCTCCTGGTAGGCGTCTTCCGGCTCCAGGGTCAGGCCGTAGCTGGTGCTGGCTCCGCGGGCGGCGCGGCGGGCGATGGCCTGCACTTCGGGGTCCTCTGTGAGGCTCCAGTCGGCCCGCGCTTCCTCGGCGCTCTCGTAGGCGTTGGTGATCTCGATGATGTTCACTGGCTGACTACCTCCTTCACGGGCACGCGCCCGTCCTTGGTCACTGCGACGATCAGTCCGGGAGCTCCCTCCGAGCCCTTGCTGTGCCGGAACCATGTGGACTCGGACTCCATCGACGGCACCTGAATGAAGGTCCGCGGGCCGTCCGCTTCGATGAACTCGTGGTGCAGGTGGCCGGCGAGCAAGACGTCCGCCTGATGCATGGCCGAGCTGCGCCCGAAGGCCTGCCCCCTCCACCAGTCGAAGTGCTTGCCCGGCCTGAACTGGTGGCCGTGAGCGTGGGCCACGACCGTGCCCGAGCACTCGACAACGACGGTCAGTTCGTCCGTGTCGGGGACGTAGAACTCGACATGACTGAACCGCTCGGGGTTCAGGTCGGCCGCGTCCTTGACGGCGATCAGGGACTCGGTGTCGTGGCTGTCGTCGTACCGCGTCACACCCTTGCCCATGAATCGGACAGCCTCGCCGTGGTTGCCGGGGACGGCCGCCATGGTCAGGCGCTGGACCACCGGAGCGAACAGGAGAAGCGCATGGAGCATCACTCGCCGAGTGAGGCGGATCTGCTCGTTGAGCGTGAGCTGCGTCCGCCAGGTGTTCGCTCCGCCTTGCGAGACGAAGCCTTCGGTATGGTCACCGAGCCAGGCGATGTGAACGTGCTCGATGTCGAAGCGGGCTCGGTACTCCTCCAGGAGTGCGGCGGCCTCGTCCAGGCAGTCGATCGTCCGCTGGAGCGTGCCCTCCACTCCATCGCCGTCGATCTTCCCGAACTGCATGTCCCCGAGCGCCACGACGAACGAGTGCTCGCCAAGCTCGCGGTTCTCGCGGACGTGAACGAGAGGATGGGCCTCGATCGCGGCCAGGAGGTCATCGAGCGGGGGACGCTCCACCTCTGCGACACTTACACGTCTGGCGAAGGAGAAGCGCGTGGATACGCCCGTGTCTCCGTTGGCCATCGTCCACTCCGAGGAGCGGAAGCCCGTGACCGTCCACTCGGCAGGGTCCAGGCCCTGGCCGCGCAGCACGTCGGTCGCGGCCGACTCGGTCTCCTCGAACGTCTCGGCGCGCACGGTCACGTCCGCGCTGTCGCCCTTCACCTCGATCTGGCGGGTGAAGTCCTTCTCGGGGTCGGTCTTCCGGCCGGCGACCGCGGGGGCGGTCGGCTTGGCGAGCAGTGCGTCAACGAGCTCAGACACTGGTCACCCCCTCTCTGCGCAACGAGCGCCTGTACGTACGGATCGTGGAGGCCGAGACGGACCGGCCGTGGTGCGAGAGGAGCGCCGCAAGCTGTTCTGCCGGCATCGCGCGCTCGATGAGTACCTGAACCAGGGCCGCCTTCTCGTCCTCGCTCAGGGCCTCGTAGATGGCCTCCAGGCGGGGGCCGGGCCTGCCGGGCAGATCGCTCACTCGCCCTCCTCCGGGTAGAGGAGCGCGACGCCGTGGTCGTACTCGGTGGTGCCGTACGCGTAGCTGTAATACTCGGACTGCCATGCCTGGACCCAGTACCGGCCGACCAGGAGGCCATCCGTGGTCTTGTCGCCGGCCTCGACGTCGGCGCGGTGGAAGAACAGGTCCAGCCCGACCCAGTCCTCGTTCCACGAGACGTCGCACCCCACGTCGCCCCACCGGTCGAGGCAGTCGTGGGTGTGGATGACGGTGAAGCCGTCATCCGGGTCCTCCTCGACCACCAGGACGTGAGGCTGCTCGCTGACCGGCTCCTTGCCGGCGTGAAGGATGGGGCGCTCCTCGGGGATCTCGTCCCAGTCGAGCTCGAAGTCGAAGTCGATGGTCATCAGTCGAACACCCCCATCTCCGCGGCCCAGTACGTCTTGACCAGCTCGAACGTCTCCTTGCGGGTGAAGCCCTCCTTGCGGAGGGCCTCTCGCAGGTCACCCACGATTGAGGCGGCCCGGCTCACGCCCGCGAAGTGGTCGACGAGTTCGGGGGAGGCCGCAACCTCGCCGCCCTCCCGGTCCTCCGGGGAGATGAACTGCTCCTCGTCGCCGTTCACTTGCCCGGCTCCAGCTTCTCGGCCGCGAGCAGCGCTGCGGCGGCGAGCTGGACGAGGGAGTATCGGCGCTCCTGCGGGTAGCAGGCCAGGGCCTCGAAGGCGAGCGAGAGAATCAGCCCGTCGAGCGTGCCGTTCTGTCCGTAGTGCCGGCCCCAGGCCGAGGCGCGGCGGTCGTACTGCTCGATACGGCCGGCCGGGATGCCCTTGACGTCCCAGTTCTCCACGGCCTTGATCTGGACCTTGAGCTCGTTCAGGAGCTGCGTCATCGGGTCGGGCTTGCGGGGCGTCTTCTTCTGCGCCTGCTCGGTCGTCTCGTCTGCCACTGAGTCAGTCCTCCTTCTTCTGCACGAGGGAGAGCACGTGCTCGGCCCCGTGTGCCATGTATGTGTCGGTCACGTCGGCCTTCAGCCGCACTGCCTTGGCAGAGCGCAGAGCGCGCGTGATCTTGCCGGTGAGCTCGGCGCCCGCGTCGTCCGGGTCGGCCCAGCTCCATACGCGGTTGAAGCCGGCGAGCATCCTTCGGTGCCGGCCGAACCACATGTTGGCGCCGGGGATGGCGACAGCCGGCAGGCCCAGCTTGTTCAGGATGATGGCGTCGAGCTCGCCCTCGGTGACGTGGATTTCGTCGAGAGCGCGATGGATGGCCCCGACGTTGAACATGCGGGGGGTGTCGTCCTTGATGGTGTTGTACTTGCCATGGAAGTAGTCGCGGTGGTTGTGCTCGCTCAGGCAGCGAAAGCGCACGGTGAGCGGCTGCCCGTCGCGGCCGAGGTAGGGGATGGCGAGCATCCCGCGATACTTCTCGTGACCCGGCGCCGGGTCGGCGACGATCCCGAGCCGGAAGGCCAGGGCCTCGTCCCGCCCGATACCTCGCTTCAGCAGGTAGGTGGCCGTCTCGGCGTTGAGGTGGGCCTGGTAGGTGGCTACCGCCTCCTCCAGCATCTCCTTCTGGGACGTCGAGAGCGGCGTGAGCGGTTCGTGCTCGGCCAAGCTGTTCTCCTCCTTCTACTTCCTCTTCCAGGCCGGCACGTAGCCGCCTCCTGGCTTCTTGCCGGCCGCCTTGCTGGGGGTCCGGCGCCCGCCCCCGTAGCGGCTGGTGTAGCTCGTCTCCTTGGCGACCGCGCCCTCCTCCAGGCCGTGCTCCTTGGCGTACGCCTTGGCCTGCTTGAAGTCGATCGCCTTGCCGAGCTGCATCTCGTGGTACTTCTCGATCAGGGTGAAGCTGTCTCCGCCGTTGGAGCAGGAGTGGCAGTTCCACAGGCCCTCGTCGATCCGGTAGGAGAACGAGGGGGTGTTGTCGTCGTGCAGCGGGCACTTGGCCATGCCCGTGTTGCGCTGGTCGTTGAAGTCCACGTCGAAGTGGTGCATGACCGCATCGAGCGTCGGCTTGGAGTCGGTACCTCCGCTGCGGTCAGAGTCGATGCGGTGGAATCTCACGGGAGCATCCACTCCTCCAGATCGGAGAAGTCGACCCCCAGGCGCTCCTCCCACGCGAAGAGGAAGTGAGCGTCGAATTCCGGGTCGTTGAGCAGGTCGAGGAACGCCTCGAAGGCCATGACCTCGTACAGCCATCCGACGAGCACCACCTCTTCGATCATCTCGTCGATGGCGGCCTGAAGCGCGGCCAGCGGCGCTGTCACTGCGGGTCCAGCCCGAGATAGTCCTCGACGGTGGTGAGGACGAACGCCTGCCGCCAGTTCTTGCCCCGGCGCTTGACGATCACGATCGACTCGACGTCGTCCAGGTCCAGGCCGCGGTGCTTGGCGAAGTTCTCGCGCTCGACGATGGCCTCACCGAGGAAGACGCCGGGCTCGAACTTCGCGTTCTTGGCCTCGATGACCAGGTACTTGCCGTCGCCCTCACGGACGACCAGGTCACCCTCGTCCTCCTTGCCGGCCAGGCGCAGGGACTCGACATCGAAGCCCTCACCCCGCAGGCCATCCCGCAGGTCCGATTCCCAGTCGGCGCCCTTGCGCTTGTTGCGCCGGTTCCTCGCTGCGATACTGTTGCTCAACTTGCACAACCCCCTCTCGGTGAGCCGAGCTGGCGCCCGGCGATGTTCTGCGACACTATCACACTACGATCCCATTGTCAGGGCAACCTTCGTCGGGCTCCACTCCTCGGCCGGCTTCGCCTTGGCGGACTGGATGATCTCCCGCTTCTCCGCCTTCTTGAAGCGCGTGTACTCGGGCTGGCAGATCATCGTGGCGTACCGCTGGGCGGTCGGGTCGCAAGGGCCCATGCGCTGCTTGATGCAGGCGACGTGGTACGCCAGCGACGTTGGGTCGAGCGCGACGGACAGGGACAGCTCGGGCTTCTCCGACAAGCCACCCTTGACCTGGTCGCGCGAAGGCGGGTTCCAGGGGTTGGTCTTGGCTTCCCAGTTCTTGTCGCTCGCGTGGTGCAGGATGATGACCGTTGCGCCCGTGTGACGGGCCAGCTCGGTGCAGCCCTGCATCACCGCCATCTGCTCGGTGTAGTCGCTCTCGGCGCCCTCGAAGTCCATCAGGTTGTCGAACACGATGACCTCGGGGTACCGGTCCCACAGCTCGACGTACGCCTCCAGCTCCTCGTCGACCGCCCGCCACGAGATGGGGGAGCCGAAGGAGAAGGTGATGTTCGAGTCGGCCAGCGCGTCGATGTACGCCTGCCTGTACTTGCCACCCTCCGCCATGCCGGCCTCGACCATCTCGGTCGTGTCCATCGTGGCCATGGAGGCAAGGCGCGAGCTCGCCGTGAAGGCGGACATGTCCGCGGAGAAGTACAGCGACGGCAAGTTCATCTGAGCTACCCAGAACAGGGCGAAGCCCGACTTCTGCGTGCCCGAGCGGCCGGCGACCATGACGACCTCGCCATGCCTGGGCCTCACGCCCATGGCGTACAGGTCGTCGAACGCCTCTACGCGCGGGAGTTCACGGCCGCTTGCAGCATGGAGCGCCAGGGACCTTCCGGGGGTGAGCACTTGCTGTCCTCCTCTCCTTGGACGACGACGCGCCCGATGCCTACGGCTTCGATCAGGGTCTGGCAGGCCGGGCACGGCTTGCGAGTGACGGCGAGGGTCGCGTCCTTCAGCTCGTCGGGGTGGAACCCCTTGTCGAGCACGTCTCGGATCGCGTTGCGCTCGGCATGGTCGGCCGCGCAGTTGGCGTAGTCGCTGTCCGGCTCACACTCGGAGCGGGACAGGCGCCCTCGCGGGCAGTTGCCGGCCGTCTTGCAGCCGGGGATACCGGGCGGCAGGCCGTTGTAGCCCACGCCCAGGAGCCGCTTGCGGCGGTTCAGGATCACGGCGCCCACCTGGGCCCGTGTGCAGTCAGCCATCGTGGCCACTTCGGCAGCAATGCCGAGCGCCCACTCATCTCTCGAAGGTCTCACTCGACCCTCCCTCCTGCGGGCTGGCGCCCGCTCACGTACCTCCTTCCTGCTCGTTGCGACACTTACACAGTCAGGTCAGTCGAAGTCGGGGGCGTCCGCCAGTGCCGCCTCCGCGGCCTCCTCGCGCTTCGCGGCGTACGCGATGACCGCGTTACGGACGGCCGCGTCGGTGATCGGACGCCACACCCACGCCGGGTGCGCGCCGGGCTTGGTCGGGGGAACCTGCGCCAGGCTCACGATGGTGGCGCCGCCGACGATGGTCTCCAGGTCGCGGGCGAGGATGGTCTGCTCGATCCTCTGACCCTTGGTGACCTGCGGGGTGCCGGCCGCGAGGGAGGCGGCGTCCTGGAAGATGGTCACGTCCGCGAGGACGGAGTTCTTCGGGCCGTTCGGGGTGGGGCGCTGCGACTCGTAGGAGTGGACCTCCAGGAGGATGGCCACCGCGTTGAGGTTGTCCTTCGGCTTGAACCAGCCGCCGCCCTGGATCGGGATGTCGATGATGTTGAGAGCTGCCACTGTGTTGATCTCCTTCGTTCGTTGCCCACGCGGGCAGTTACGGTGCGATGGGTGTTACTTGTTGAGGCAGCGGGCCGGCATGTCGCCGACCTTGCCCCAGGACCACAGCCCGCAGGGGGCCGAGGTCCAAATCCAGATGCTCGCGATCACTCCCAGCAGGAGCGTGATGATGACCGCGATGTCCTCCCCGTTGCTGGACTTCCGGCTCATCAGCCGGCCGCCTGGAGGGCCTTGCCCTTCGCCTTCCATGCGGCCATCACCGACGCGTCAGCGAAGAAGGACTGGTTGTCGGCCCACAGCTTCTTGAGGGCCGGGATCGCTGTCTGCTTCTCGATCTCCCCGAGAATCCAGGCGTTCGGCTCCTCCTTCGCAGGCTCTGCGACACTTACACTGCTGGCCGCAGGTGCGGACTGCTGGCTGGCCGCAGCCGCCCACGGGTCGTCGGTGGGCTTGGTCGGCTCGGTCTTCGTCTCCTCAACGACCGTTCCGCCCAGCGACGTGGCGATCAGGCCCTTGCCGTGCGCGAGGTTCGTGGCGTTGACGACGATCGAGCTCAGGCTGAGCCCGCGCTGCGTCTCGGGGTCCATCCCGAAGTAGTCGAGGATGTCCGTCCTGATCTCCAGGACTGACCCCTCGAAGACGACCCAGGAGTCGTCGTAGCCCTTGCCGTACTTGATGGTGACCTTCACTTGGTGTTTTGCCCCTCTCTCGATCCCCGCTTCTTCGGCTCCTGATACAGGCGCCCGCACCCACAGCAGAACTGGGACAATCCGTCCTCGGTCAGCTCGTCGCACATGGAGCGATCCATGAAGTCGTAGCAGCACTTCGTCCGGTTCCGCTTCCGGTGGGCCATCGGCCCCCCTCTCTCTCGGTGATGTTGTTCAACTTACACACCTTGGTGTAAGTGTGTCAACTTCAGTTCATGTGGCCTGCGTCACGAAGGGCAGTACTGCACCCTTCGTCGAGCGTGCCTGGCGGATGGTGAGTGCAAGCTGCGCCAGCGACCATCCGATCCTCAGGTCGGCCCAGTACAGGTTACACACCCCCCGCCCTTGAGGCAAGTGGACGATGATGCCCCAGTCCGGATTCACAGGAGGCAGCGGCGAGTAAGCCTGTGCGGCCTGCTCGGCGGTGAACTCCTGCTTCTTCCAGGCCGCGAACGCCTTCTTGTCGTCCTTGTCCGGCGCGGGGAACTTCGTGTGGTCGTACAGCTCACCGCGCGAGTACGTCGCGAGCTGCGCGGCCATCTTCAGCCGGCCGTACTCGATGCTGCCCGTCTTGGTGTCCGTGATGAAGTTGCCGGCGATCGGCTTGCCGTCCGGACCGGGGCCCTCGTACTCACACAGCCGGTCGAAGGTGCCACCCACGGACAGCTCGGGCACGATGACGAACTGCTCGACGGCGATCACCTTCAGGACGGAGGTGGCCATCATGTACGCGGCCATGTCGTCCAGGTCTGCGCCCGAGATCGTCTTGGGCAGCGGTTCCCCGCGGTCTACGTACTCGGAGAGGTCGTGCAGGTAGGTGCCCTTGCGGGACTTCTCGTTCGCGCCGGCCGCATCCTCAGCCTGTTCGACCAGGGCGTTCAGCCTCTTCTTGTCGGCCGCGTCCTCGGGATCCAGCTCTCGCGCCTTGTCGGCCAGGTCGGGCCGCCTGGCGGCACCGATCAGCACGTTGCGCGTCTTCCAGTCGACGATGTTCGACTTGTCCTCGATGCAGTCGATGAACGTCGTGGTGCGGGTGTGACCCTTCGGCTTGCCGCCGCCGCGGGGGACGACCAGGGGCCTGCCCCAGCCGTCGCGAGGGACCGACAGGTTCGGGTGCAGCGGCTTGGCCTGCTGCGGGATCTCCATCAGGTTCAGGGTCACGCGGCCACCAGGCACAGTCGGGCGCCGGCCTGCGCCGCGATCGGTGCAAGATACAGTCGAATAGTTCCGTCCTCCAGGATCTCGGGTTCCATCTCGTCTTCGTCTAGCAGTCTCAGGCCAAAGCCACTGCGCGCTCCTTCTAGCAGGGCCTTCATGGCTCCGGGCTTGTAGCCCTCCCTGGCGTCGATGTGGAAGTCGTACGCTTCGGTGTCGTAGTGGAGGCTTATTAGGCCGTCGGCGCTCTCGTAGGTACCCTTCCAGCCACCGGGGGTGTCGGTGGGGCCATCTCCAAGCCTGTACCTGTTTGGCATAAGTACGCGCCCCCCATCTGTGTAAGTGTCGCTGGCGAGATCCATCTTGCTTGACCCATGAACACCCTGTCAAGCAATCGCTTACTGAATCTTCGCTGACCGTCACCGAATCATCACATCCGGACGGTACGACTCCACGGGTGTGCAGATGGTTGCACAAAACATTGAACAAATTTGGGATTCACCTAACATCCCCTTAATCTGGACAAGCCAGAGCCCCCCGCACTAGCACTGCGGGGGGCTCTGGTACCTGCGACTACCAGGTTACTCCTTGTCGGCGTTCGGGCGAGGCGTGGTCTTCTCCTTGGGGCGATGGATGATGTCGTCGTCGCCCTCCTGTCGAGGGATGTAATGGAAGCCTGCCTCCGTCTCGGGGTCGTAGTGCACGACCGCGTTCTCCGTCTCCAGCATCTCCTTCCAGGAGGTCAGCCGGGCCTGGTCCCCCTCGGTCAGCTCCTTGCCGGCGCGGTGCCGAGCCTCTGTCCGGAGCATCGCCAGCGGATAGGCCCAGCGATGTTCCTCCTTCACGAACCAGGGGATGAGTTCGTCATCTCGCACGATCCGTCGATCGAGGCCCCGTCGGCTGCGGAAGTTACCCCACATGGACGGGACGGTCTTGATGCCGTACTTCCGCTGATACTCGTCAATCATCCACTGGTACGTCTTGCCCTCCTCGAACCAGCGGATGACCTCCTGTTCGTTCTGGATCTTGCGCTTACCCATGCGTCTCCTCTCTCTCGTGATCTTAGGACCGTGTAACACTTCCACACTACGCTGCGCTGGTCAATTGCGCACGAGTATCGTGGGCGTCACACCAAGATGCACACCGGAGAGGACGCATGAAGCTCAAGGTCGAAGTGCTCGCCTGCGACATCGACAAGAAGTTCCCCGCGAAGACTTACACCATCACAGCGAGCGACGGCCGCAGCATCTCCAAGGATCTGTGTGCGGAGCACGCCGAGCCGTTCGAGGAGTGGCTGGAAGAGGTCGAGCTGGAGGAGGAGCAGGCGCCCGAGGCCGAGCTGGAGCCCGAGCCGGCCCCTGTAGTGCCGAAGCGGAGGGCCGCCAGCAAGCCAGCCACCAAGAAGGCGGTGCCCGTGCGGCGCAGGCCGAAGATCGTGAGCCTGGAGGAGATCGAGGCTTCAAAGAAGGCATGAGACGACAAGAACGCCCCCGCCAGCACGAAGCTAGCGGGGGCGTTCTCTCATTCCGAGTCGGACTGCTCGACAAAACCGAAGGCGGTGAGGGCCTGGATCGCAAGGGCCACCTGGGGGTGATCGGTGCCGACCACGGCCGCGACGGACAGGAGCACGCCGAGGGTGGCGGCTACCAGCCCGGCCTTGCTTCTGTACTTCGTAGGAAGGGCCCGAGCGATAGCGCCCAGGCCCTTCTCTGTGACCTTCCGGTGCTTACTCACTTGCGGCCGGCCTCCCTCTGGAGCTCGACGAAGCCCTTCTTGCCGATGGCCGGGTCGTAGCTCTTGCCGGCCGAGCGCAGGTGGGGGTTCTTGTTGTGGAACCGAGCGACGGCCTTCTCGGTCTCGGGGCCGTAGTAGGTGGTGTACGCGCCCTTGATCGGGCCGTAGCCGGCCTTGACGAGGAGCTGCTGGAGCTCCTTGACCTGGGCGTGCTTGGCGCCGGGCTTCACCGCGCTATTCAGGGCGACGATCGTGCTCTTGGCCGGCGGCTTGGGTGCCGGGGCGGGCGCGGGCGCGGGCGCCGGGGTGGCCGGCTTGCCCTTCTTCGCCTTGACCAGCTCGATCAGCCGCTTGATCGGGAAGTTGCCGGGGTCGCCGTGGTCGTTCTCCGGAACGTGCTGGTGGCCGCAGATCCCCTTGAACGCCTCCCACTCGGCGAAGCTCATCCGCTGGCCACTCCGCGAGCCGTAGCTCGTCGGGTAGCTCAGCCACGGCTTCGAGGTGGCGACCAGCGGGACGTCGTACTCGTCGGTGAGCCAGTCGATCAGGTCGACCAGGGGCGCGAGGTCGTCGTCCTCGGCGTCCGGCCAGTACAGGCCCGGCCCACCCTTCTCGCAGGTGCCGACGAGCTCGATCTGGATCGCGTTGAGCGTGTTGGTCTGCACGCCGCCCGCCAGGTTACGCAGGGCCCGGCTGGACTCGTTGGCGTAGAAGTGCTGGCGGACGATGCCGACCTTGATGGTGAAGTTCGGCGCGGAGCCGCCGCCCCCGTATGAGGGGAACGAGCCGCCCTCGGTGGTGTGCAGCACGATGACGTTCGGCTTCATCGTGTCGCCGGGGTAGGCCTTGTGGAAGAACTGGCTCGACGCGTCGGCCTTCGGGTAGATGTGCGCAGTCACTGAACTGGTCTCCTTGTCTGTCAGGCCGCGGTGGCGGCCACGTGGTCATCGAGTCGTTCGGCCACGGCGAGGCGCTCGCGGCGTTCGTGTGCGATGTCGGCGCGGAGGCCGGCGATCTCCGTGCTGTGCATCTCCTGGAGCGCGAGCACGCGGTCGATGCGGCTGGCCACTGCGTCCAGGTCGTCGCGCAGGTTCGTCGAGTGGGTGTTGGACACCTGGTCGCGGGCTTCCTGTGCGTTGTCGGCGACCTCGCCGATCGCCTTCATCTGGCGGCGCATGAGCTCGGCGCCGATGCCGAGCAGGGTGACCAGGATGGTGCCCCCAACTGTCACTAGCGACACTTGCACACTTGGGTCCATGCCGAGGATGCTCACGACTGCGCAGCCTCCAGGGCGGCCAGGCGCCCCTCCAGGGCGGAGATCTGCTGGGCCTGACGCTGGACGACCGGGATCAGCGCGACGCCGAGCAGGTCGTAGCGAAGGCCGTCGATCTCGCCGTCCAGGTAGTTGACCATCCAGGTCAGGCCGAGCGCGGCGACCTCCTCAGCGATCAGGCCGACCTCGTCCTTCTGGCCCTCCCTCAGGTCGCCCTTGTCGCTGAAGACGTCCTTGCGGTCGTAGATCCTGGGGTTCAGGGAGAGGACCGCGTCGACGTTCACCTCATAGTCGCGAACGTTCTCCTTGAACTTGATCGAGGAGGTGTTCCGCGCGAAGGTGCCGTCACCCTGGACCCACACCGCGTAGTAGGTGCCGGACCCTGAGACGGAGTCGTTGTGCACGCGCTTGGTGCCGTTGGCCCAGGCGATCGTCTCGCTGGACGTGACGAACTGGCTGTGGTCGTGCGAGCTCGGAGGGAAGGTCGCCGGCTTGGAAGTGATCGTGGACCAGGCGTGCGAGTGGGTCGACGGGGCGAAGGTGGTGGGCTTGCCGGTGATGTCGTCCCAGTCGTGCCCGTGCGGGCTGGACGGGAAGGTCAAGGGCTTGTCGGTGATGTCGGCCCACAGGTGCGTGTGCGCGGTCGGCGCGAAGCTGCCGGGCCGGCCCTCGATCGTGGCCCAGTTGATCGTCGGAGCGAGATCCTTCCACTGCGTGCCGTCCCAGAACTCCCAGGAGTTCGTCGAGGTGTTCAGCCCGAGCCGGCCGACTCGCGGACTCTCGGGGCGAGTCGTGGTCGTCCAGCCGCCCACCGTGTTGCCCAGGAAGCGCCGCTCGCTGACGACGTTGCCGGCCGAGATGGTCGCAGCGCCGACCGGAACGGTGACGACAGCCAGCGGGAGCTCGTAGACGCCCGTGTCGGTCTGCGTCAGGGCCGGGACGCTGCCGCCAGAGCTGCCCTGCACGACGGCAAGGGTGATGGAGTTGGCGGTGGGGTCCAGGCGCAGGACAACCCGGTCGTAGCGCTGCGCTGCGCTGGCCGCCGCGATGGTCACAGTCTCGGTGGCCGTCGACTGGACGGCGTGGCCGCGCACGACCGCGAAGCCGGCGTTCACCTTGACCTGCATACCTGAGCTGTCGCCGTAGACGTTGAAGCCGGTGCCGCCAACCGAGTCGGCGATACCGGAGTGAGAGGACAGCTCGCGGAAGAGGTAGCTGTACTGCCCCTCGGAGACGGCCTGGCCGTCGAACGGGTAGGAGCTGATGGACACGCGGGGGGTCCTCCTTCAGTTGAGGGGTCAGTTACTCGGCGTACGGGCCGACGTCTTCAATGACCAGGTGAGAGCCCGTGCTCGGCGACAGGGACACCGCCCCGTACGTCGCCGCGGCACGGACAGGTGCAATGGAGACGCCCACGGTCACCTGGCCGGCCGGCGGGTTGAACAGATAGAAGGTGGAGTCGGCGCTGCCGGCCGTCGAGTTGTCGTCGTTGAACACGGTGGCGCGAGAGGCGCCGAAGGGCGTGCCCGTGATGGTGACTGAGGACCCCTGGGCCCATCGCGCCCTGATGACGGCCGAGTTCTTGGCAGGGAAGGACGTTGCGGTGCCGTCGCCCGTGGTGTTGGTGTCCACGATGTAGACCCCGAGGTGCACCCGATAGATGCGCTTCGGGGCTGCGACGAACGGCAGTTGATACGCCATCGTCTCTGTGGTTACGGCAGCCGTGGTGTCCGCCTGGAGCAGGTTCAGGACAGCGACGACGCCGCGCGGCATGTAGCCGGGGAGCAGGAGCCCCACTTGTGAACCTCCTTACGCGAGGGCGACCCAGAAGCGGATCGGGTCCCGCTGGAAGCTGGACACGGTGACGGAGGTCGGCGCGGTAGTGGCCGTCGTCGAGTACGAGCCGTGCCGCCAGATGGTCGTTCCGAGACCCATGACGCTCTGGCAGGTTGACGCGCTCTCGTAGCGCGCCAGGCCCGGACCGTCCACGGGGGAGGCTGTGTAGTTCCAGCGCCACAGCACGTAGTACACGCCGGGAGTCAGCGTGACGGGAGCCGTCAGGTCCGAGGAGGACCAGCCGCCACCCGCGGCAGCCTGCTCGGCGGGTTCGTACGTCGCTGTACTCATGTCGCCCGTGTAGCCCACGCGCGCGCCCGTGCCGTCGTAGATCCCGGCCCAGGAGCCGGCGAGTAGGCCGCCTCCGTAGCTGAAGACGTGCCACACGATCTTCGAGACCGTCATCGTGCGGTTGACGTAGACCGCCGACATGCGGCCGGTGCCCACACCCGTGTAGCTGAAGCCCGAGGCGCAGAAGTCCGGGTCGCCGGCCCACGCCTTCAGTCCCAGGGATTCCGGCGTGAAGCCGGACGGGATTGACGGATCGGGGAGCTGAGTGATCGGCACCTTCACCGATGCGTCCAGCGAGGCAACGCCGTTGGCGGCGCCTCGGTTGGACCACTCGATGCCGCTGACGATCTGGAAGGAAGTGCCGTCCGCCCTCTTGATGTACGGGACGCCGGACTTGGAGTAGAGGAAGGAGCCACCCGAGACGGTCGCCGGGTCGCCGGCCTGGTCCTTGATGCCGATGGCGCCAGCGGACGTGACGTCGGCCGAGCCGTGCGGCGCGGTTGTGTTGAACGCGATCTGGCCGGTGTCTCGCCGGGCGTAGATGACGGTCTTGTTGAAGGAGCCGTCGTCGTTGCGGGCGGTCAGGCGGAAGTTTGAGCCGGCAGCCGAGCCGGTCTCGGCAAGTTCGTCGGCCTGGGCCTGCCAGCGGTCCACGCCAGCCGTCTTCCAGGTGAAGGCGCGGACGGTGCCGGCTGCTGTGTTGAGGGACAGGTACTGGCCGTCGAGCTGGGCATTGCCGGCGTCCGGCAGGGCGTTGACGTCGGCCGCGTCGAGCACGACAGCCGCGGAAGACTTGCCGTTGACCGACTGCACGACGCCGGGGGCGCCCGCGGCGCCAGCCGGGCCGGCCGGACCCTCCGGACCGGTGGGGCCGACGGTTCCGTTGTCGTAGGGGTAGTACGTTGTCGCCACTTACGCGACCTCCACTCCGCTGATGTGGGCGTAGGCCGTGGCCGAGTTGCCCTGAACGCTGATCGTGTCGTTGGGTTCGAGCACCTGCGAAAGGCGGATCGTGAAGACGCCGTTCGGGTGGATACCGACGTTCGCGAGCAGGGGAACGTCGTTGATCTTCACGGCGATCAGCGCGCTGGTCGTGTCCATGTTCGTGGCGACGATGTCCGTGATGATCGCCTGCCCGGTCGAGGGCGTCGTGTAGACGATGCTCTCCTCGGTGGGGAGCTGCCCTCGATAGAACGCCCTGGGCGCGGTAGCCATCAGTACACCCCCATGATCGACAAGAGTTGGTTGTCACCAGCGGCGCCGACGTCTGACGACCGCTCCAGTTGTGAGACACGGGCCTCGGTGGTTGTCACGCGCTTCGAGAGGGCCGCGCCCACGGAGAAGCCGGTCGGGTCGCCGAGCAAGACGCCGACGCGGAAGCCTTCGGCGTTGGCCCTCAGGACCATGCCGGTCGCGTTGGACACCAGCTCCTGGTCCTCGACGATCACGCAGACCTTGTCTCCCAGGTGCCAGTCGTGGCCGAAGCGCATGGCTCCGTCCTCCATCGGGACGACCTGGACGTTGACGGCTGTGAAGCCGGCGTCTTCCATCGCCTCGTCGCCGGCCTGCTGGAGCTCGTCCCACTTGTCGGTGTTGCGCTGGTCGATGAACTGCTCGATGCGTCGGCCCCAGTCAGCCTCTGCCTCGACAGACTGAGGCGTCTGCACTTGGAGGAACTGGCGCTTTGTGAGCTCGCCCTGACCGGCCACGATGGCGCGTGTGACGCCGGGCGGGGAGATGGCAACGCGCTGTCCGGCAAGGGAGCCGTTGGCCACGTCGAGCCGGATCAGCGCGGTGCGGTCGGTGATCTCGAACGTCTCGAAGACCAGGCTCGATCCGGACTGCACGACACGGAAGCCGAGATTGCCCAACAGGGCCAGCTCGGTCAGGAGGTTGCCGAGAACAGGGAAGCGGGCGGACTTGATGACGGCCGGCCCGCGCCCTCCGCTCACTCCGTCGACAAGGTGTGTCTTGCGGCGCTCCGCGGGGGCTGTCGGACCGATGTTGGCCATGACGAAGGAGTGCATGACATCCTCCGCCTTGCCCTGTCTAACATCGTGCGCCTTCGTCTGACTGGCGCCGTTCGCGTTGGTCGGGTCGGGGTAGGCGAGCGCGTCCGCAAGACAGATCGAGTCGGACACGCCCTCGAAGGTGATCGACCCTCCAGGGTCCTCCTGTGTAGCGGCGAACTCGGCCTTCACCATCGGCCCGGACATGAGGACGTCGTTGGGGCCGGTGATGATGAGGCCGGCGCCGGGCTGGCGCAGGACTTGCGCCAGCGGGCGCTCGGCGCCCAGCGTCAGCTTCCAGGTGCCGACGCCGTTGAAGTTGTCCGTGGCCTCCAGTTGGAGTTCCTCGGGCCGGACGAGGCCGCGACGAGCCAGGGACTTGTCGCGAACCTCGACCGTGATGTCTTCCAGCCTCACTCAGACCACCATCCACTTCCGTGGCCGCCAGGAGCAGGTGATCTTCGAGGCGGTCGAGACGTCTTCGAGCTGGGCGGTCGCGGTGGACAGGCCAGGCTTGACGGTCCAGAACCGCGGGGCTACGTCGAGCTCGGCGTAGCGGTTGTCGCCGTCCTGGTCGACGACCGTGCCCTTGCGGGTGTCGATGATCAGGCGCTGGTTTGCAGTCAGCGTGCCGGACCAGGCCAGGCGCTCATTCGCGGGGGAGACCGCAAGGAAGTTGCGGCCCGGTCCAGTGATCTCCCAGATCGGGTAGGCGTCCGCGTTGCCGCGGTTATCGAGCTGGATCTCGCCGATCGCCTGCGAGGCGGAGACCGCGACGGAGGACAGATTCGCCAGGAAGGCGCCCGCACTGGTGCCGCCGATGGATCGGATCTGCGCCTCCGAGGAGGTCCAATACGGGTCGGGGGCGCGGAAGGTGATGACGGTCTGGAACTCGCGCTCGCCGGTCGTGTCCACGCCGTAGGCGTACTCGCCTCCGCCGGTGCGGTGTACGTCCGTTGTCCAGCGTGTGCCGTCGTCGTCGAGGAGGGTGAGCGTGCACTGACCGGCCAGCGTGAGGGCCATCCGGTCAGTGAGCTCCTGGAGGTGTCGTCGATCCCTGGCCAGGATCTCCAGGGGTATGTCGATGTCGCGCGTCAGGACGCGGCGCCTCCGGAAGGTGGCGCCATCGCCGGCCCCTTCGAGCCACTGGACGGAGACGGGGGGCAGGCCGAAGCCTGTCACCCCCGTCTTGGCCTGGTAGCCCAGGCCCTTGTCCATGATCTCGTTGAGGTCGAGCGTGTCCGTCTCGCTGCTCAGGAGCAGCTTGGGCATCTACCGCATCACCATCCGAACCGCGCACGGTTGGAAGCGTCGAACAGATCCTCTTCGGACCCGAGCGAGCTACCCGGCGCTGCGTAGTAGTTGAGTACCTTCGTGGTGCCGGCGGCTGCCGACCCGTCGAGCGCGGCGTTCACCGCGTACGCGACTCCGCTGGACGCACTCACGGTGCCGATGTCAGGGAGGGCGAAGTCCGTGCTGGCGATCTCGGACGCGAGGCCCCTGAGCGACTTGCGGACGGTGTCGTAGTTCGACTCCAGGCCCTTCAGGAAGCCCTGCATTGTGAAGTCGCCGAGGGTGGCGAAGACGCGCGACGGGCTGTGGATTCCGAGGAAGCCCTTGACTCCGTCGACTGCCTTCTTGGCTACGTCCATCGCTGCGGAGGCGACGTCACTGGCCTTGGCCTTGATGCCTTCGATGAATCCGCGGATCAGGTCCATGCCTGCACTGCGGAGCGCGGAGCCGATCGAGCTGAGCGCCGACTTCGCCATGCCAGGCAGTTCGCCCACCTTGGCTGCGGCCTTGCCGATCCACGTCGAGACCGTCGACACCAGTGAGCTGAGCCCGGATGACGCGGTCGTACGGATCGCGCTCCAGCCGTCCGAGAAGAACTTCCCGATGGCCTTGATGCCGTCGATGACGAGCTGCTTGGCGCCCGTGAAGAACACTCGGATGTAGCTGGTGATCGCGGTCCAGCCGGCTGAGAAGAACCGGCCGATGGCCTTCATCCCGTCATCTACCAGAGTCTTGGCCCCGGTGAAGAACAGGGTGACGTACCCGCGGATCGCGGCGAAGGCACCGGTGAAGAGGTCGGTGATCGCCTTCCAGGCGGAGGTGAACAGGCTCTTGAGGCCCGACATCGCCTTGCCGGCCGCGCCCAGGATTCCGATGTTCAGGAACACCGCGAGCGCACCGACGATGGTGTCCCAGACACCCTTGACGATGCCCCAGACGCCGTCCCAGAGCTGGCTCCAGCCCTCCTGGAAGATGGTCCAGTCTTGGTCCCAGATGCCCTTGAATAGGCCCCACCACAGCTTGAACCAGCCCGAGAGGTAGTCGAAGACGCCGACGAATATCTCTCGGAGTCCCTCGAAGACCAGGGCCACGCCGTTGACTGCGGCGACCAGCGAGACGGCCAGGATGTCGATGATGAACCCGAGGACCGGGACCAGGATCGGCATCAGGAAGTTCACCAGCGCGAGCAGTGCCTCAAGGAACGGCTGAAGGGCCGCGTAGACGCGCGTGAACGCGTCTGCGAGCTTCGGCATGTACTTGGTGATGACCTCTTGGACCATCGGGATCAGCGGCTTCAGGACTGAAGCGATGATCTTCAATCCCAGCTCGACGAGCGGCATCGCTGCGGCCATGACCTGAGTGATGTAGCCGCCGATCGACGCCAGGATCGGCCCCAGTGCTCCAGCGAGCTGGGCGACGATCGGGCCGAGGATCTTGAAGACCTTGCCGAGCAGTTGGCTGACGACCGGGAGGATCTGCGCCAGCACCTGGAATGCAGTGCCGAGCAACTGGCCGACGATCGGAACCATCTGCTGAATCAGCGGAGCCAGCATCTCGAACGCGGAGGTCAGCTCGCCGGCCAGGAGCCGGACGATCGGGATGATCATTGGCGCGAGCTGAGAGAAGGCGCCGGCAAGCGGAAGGATGGCGGCGCTCACCAGGGCCGCGAAGGCCGGGAGCATGGCGGCAACCACCTGCATCAGCGCGCCGAGGGCCTGCCCAAGCGGAGCCATCGCGGGAGCGAGGATCTGAACCGCGGTCAGGAGGCCAGCGAACACAGTGGTGATGCCGCTGGTCACGATCGGCTGCGACAGAGCGCCAGAGATGGCGCCCATGACCGTGCCGATGATCGTTCCCGCCATCGGCAGGACCGTCGTAAGGAGCTTGCCGAGCTCGATGAAGAGGTTCTTCACGGCCGGCCCTGCCTGCTTGGACAGGTTGCTCATCGCCTGGTGGGCCGCCTTGAAGACGTCCACGAGGCCGGCCTGGAAGCCAGGCGAGTCGACCGTGGCGTGAATGTCCTTCAGCGTCTGGCGGAGCATGCCGAGCGAGGAGCCGCCCGCTTCGTTCGCGGCGCGCGAGAGCCCGGCGAAGATGCCGCCCGTCTCGAAGAGGATTCCGCCGAGATCCTTCAGGGACTGGATGCCCTCGTCGATCTCCTTCTTGAGACCGATCTCGCCCTTCTTCTTCAGCCAGGCGTCGAACTCCTTGGAGATGTTGACGAACCAGCCCGCCAGGTTCGGCAGGTAGGAGGCGCCAACTTCGCCGAGCTGGGCGATGATCGAGGCGAAGGTCTTAGTACCGCCGGTCGCGGTCGTGATCGACTCGTTGAGGTAGCCGAACATCTTGTCGACCAGGCCGGGGTCCAGTGCGGACGTCAGGTCGGTCGCGAACGCGCCGAAGAACTTGCCGATCGCGGTGGACGAGGACCGGAAGCCCTCGGCGAAGCGAGGCAGGAGGTTGTCGACCAGGTCGCGGATCGGCTGGCGGGCCTGCTCCCAGAAGTTCGCGCTGATCTGGTTCTGCATCTGCGACAGCGCGGCCTTGAACTCGGGAACTTCCTTGTTGAAGTCCCGCAGGGCTGCGACCGTGACGCCGATGCCGACCGCGAAGCCGCCCAGGAGGCCGGGCAGCGTGAGCGATACGGCTCCGATCTGCGCGAGCGAGGCCGACAGTGCGAAGAGGTTGCTGGCCGCTGCGAGGCCCCACGCGGACAGGCCGGCAATGGCGGTCGCGATGGTGCCGATGATCGGCACGTTCTTGTCGAGGTTCTTCAGGATGTTCCCGAACTTCTCGAACATGTTGTTCACCACGCGCATACCCGACAGGGCAGCGAGCGAGGCGGCCACCTTGGCGACAGCCGCGTCGTTCAGCGTGGGGATGATCGAGACCGTCCGCGGGCGGGTCAGGAGCCCGAGGCGAGCCGAAGTGGCTGCACTCGCCGCGGCTGCGACGTCCGGCTCGATCTGGATCTTCAGCGGGGAGTTACGGTCCCGCCAGTCCTTGAGCTGGTCGGTCATGTCCCGCAGGGACTGGTCGCTGATCTTGAGATCAACGTCAACAGTGCTGAGCTGGGTTTTGAACTCGATCCTGTCGCCAGTGTCCGCTCGGGCCTGGAGTGCACGGACGGCCTTCTTGACCTCCTGGACCATGCCGGCCGTGGACAGCATGGTCTGGAAGCGGATCTTGCGGCTGTCGCTCGTGCGGTTCACGCGGTTGATCTCGCGGATCTGCTTGATCATGTCGCGGGTGAAGCCGGTCATGTCCAGCCGCGTATGGATGGCGATCGGCTTGAGCTGCTTCTCGATCCGATCGAGCTGCTTCTCCGCCTGGCGGCGGAAGTCGCTGGTGTCGGGAAGCACGCGAACGCTGACGCGACCGACCACCTGCCCTGCTGACATGGGCTACCTCCGGGCTGTGAATCTCTTGTAGATCTCCGCCACGGAGACCCGCTTGCCGGCCTTCTTCGGGCCGTCGGACTTGGTCGGCTTCTTCAGCGCCTTCGGGCGCGGCCACGCTGGGATCTTGGGCGCCTTGCCCTTGCCCCACTGGCCCGTCGCCCGCGTGTTCTGGTTGAGCGCGTCGTAGAGATCGGCCTTCAGGTGGCGGTCGATGCCCCACCCGAAGTGCTCCCTGCCGCCCGACGCGAGAGCGACGGTCAGGGATGTGTCAGGCAGCCTCCGGACAAGCGCCATGACGAAGTACGGGGAAGGGCCGCGCCCCTCAATCACGTCCACCAGGTCAACGCCGTAATGGAAGCGGAGGTCGGCGTACAGCCCTTCCCCGTACTCGTCAATCAGCTTGCAGAGGCCGAGGCTTCCCCCACCTGGGCGCCCTTGCCGTAGGTCTCGAAGATCTGGGCCAGGACGGCGAGGTCGTCGCCGACCGCCGACAGGAGGATCTCCGCCTTCTTGGGATGGTCGGCCACCAGCCGGATCGCGTCGGCCAGGAGCTGTTCCTGGTCGACATCCGAGCCCTCGGCGTCGAGCTCGTCCTGGAGGTGCATGAGCTTCTCGCGCTTCTCCTTGGGCAGACGGAGCGGGTTGAGCAGGTGGACGGTGGTCTTCTCGTCCACCTCGATGTCGGTCGAGCTGTACTTCGCGTCGGCTGCGGCGCGGATGTCATCGAGAGAGAACTGGGCCATGGGGTTGCGGACCTCCAGGTCGTAGGGGGTGTCGAACGGTGCGGACCATCAGGAAGGGACCCCCGAAGGGGCCCCGGCTGTGCAAGGAGGTCCGCGTCACTTACACAGCCGGGGAGTTCAGGATCAGACCTTGCGGCCGGACTCCCACGAGTCGCCGTCCCAGTGCGCCTCGGTGGCGTCGCCCAGAACGACGTACTGGCCGGTCGTCCAGGCGGTGGCCGGCGAAGCGGTCACGGTGGTCAGGTCGGTGATGTCGCCGGGGGCGACCGAGCCGGACGGAGTGAAGGAGCCGGGCGTGCCAGCGGTCGCGCCGGTCGCGGCGACCGAGCCCAGCGGGGTGATCGCGTACGTCCAGTTGTTCGCGCCGTGAGCCATCGGCTTCACGCCGAGCGGCAGGCCGGCCAGGGACTCGGTGTCACCGAAGGACACGTCGTCCGCGCGGTAGATCTCGGCCTTCGGGGCGTAGAAGGCGAAGTGGTTCTCGCCGTCCACGAAGACGACGAGGAAGGCGCAGACCGTGGGGGTCGGCTCGACCGGGACACCGACCGAACCGTCCGGCAGGATCGGCGCGTTGGCGCCGTAGTACAGCTTCAGGCCGGCGACGTCGAACTGCTGCAAAGTGAATGTCATCGTTTCGGTCCTGGCCGAGTACTTCGTGCGCAGGGACTTGTTCTGGAGCGAACCGATGACCGTGGCCTCGCCACCCTCGGAGGTGATCGAGAAGATGTCCTCCAGGCTGGTGTGGCCGACGTTGTCCCAGGGGGAGGCCGGGGCCAGGAGGTCGGACGGAATGTCGGTGCCGGTCGGGGCGGTGAGGTAGTTACCGTTCCCGATGACGAGGGTTGCGGCGTCGTTCAGCGACACGAAGGGGACTCCTTACGGAAGGGGGTAGGGGCGGGAGCGCGGCTTGCGGATCTCGATGTCGTAGGTCGCCTCATAGCGCCAGACACCGGTCGGCAGGTCGGCGTACTGGACCGGCCCCGTAGAGGTGGCCCAGTCCGTCTGTCGACGGGGAGCGGAAGCGAGGTCAACTCGCGTGATGTGGCCCAGGCCTGGGTAGACCTTCTGCTTCAGCCAGGCGTCACGCAGCACGACACGGACAGCCTCCGAAAGGATGGAGGCGTCCTCGTCGCCGTTGGGGTCCTCGCAGAAGCAGTGGACTGCTACGCGGGCCGCGTCGAGGAATCGGGTGTCGCCACTCCACGCCCCGAAGGACGGGTCGCGGCGCGCAAGTACGAGCGGGAACGTCTGGCTCTTGGCGATCAGCGAGTTGACCTGAATGCCAGGCAGTCCTTGACGGAGTACCGCGAGCATCAGGTCTTCGACGGGGGAGAGCTCGGCGAGCGCCTTGATCTCCGGGGGGAGTCCAGCCATCAGCCTCGACCCCCGCCACGCTTCTTGTTCTTCTCGATCTTGATCCGGACCTTCTTCTTCCGGACCGAGAGGCTGCGCTGCTTCTTCGGCAGGTGCGACGCCTCGGTGAGGATGAAGAGGCCCTCAGCCGGCCCGACCTCGTACTCCTTGACGACCTGGCCCTGGTCGTTGACCAGCTCGACCTCGTAGCCGCTGCGGCCGAACTCGATCGAGGCGGCAGAGTTAGAGCTGGCCTTGTCCGAGCCGGTGTTGGTCCGGTTGGTGTCTTCGAGGACCACGTAGCCGTCGATGTCGCCCTTGGCCATGTCGATGCGGGCGATACCCTCGGCCCGGCGCTTGACCAGGAGGGCCTCAGCCTTGGCCGCGATCTGGAAGGTTCGCTCCCAGACCTCCTCCTGTACGCCGTCGAGCTCGGCGACGAGCTTGTGCAGTCGGTCCTTCTCGTCCTTCCCAGGCTTCCAGTAGAGCTCGGCCATCAGCTCGGCCTCTCGCGGATATCGATCGACCAGTGCCGCGTCCTGCGCTCGCCGTGGTGATAGGCCGGCGGGGTCACGATGTCCCAGACGGAGCCGAGCACTTCGACCCGCGACCAGAGAGTGACGCCCTCGATGTGAGCGTCCACGATCATGCGGGTGATGTTGATCTGCTGCTGACCAGGAACCTCGGCCCGCGCGGAGCGCTGGGGGATCAGTGCACAGGTCACCTCGTAAGGGCCGTCCGCATCGGCGACCAAGA
Organism: Streptomyces sp. ID05-39B; assembly: GCF_033794725.1. NCBI lineage: Bacteria > Bacillati > Actinomycetota > Actinomycetes > Kitasatosporales > Streptomycetaceae > Streptomyces > Streptomyces sp. ID05-39B. The sequence goes on from NZ_JARGEF010000002.1 coordinate 57,118, forward strand.
CCTCGTTGCCGCGGTTGTCCGTCTGGATCGAGGTCTTCCAGACCTTCGCCTTCAGGCCGCGCCTGCGCTGCATCGAGCTCACCAGGGATCCACCTCATCAGCGAAGAGGGGGAACGGCTTGGAGTCCGAGGTCGGCTGGGCAACCGGGACCAGGCCGGCCGCGACGGGGCGTATGCGGCTGTTCCAGGCGGAGATCTCCGCACTCCACAGGCCGCGCTTCCTGCCGCCGATCTCGGCGAGCATCTCGCGCTCGTCCTTCGTGAAGTAGACGGTGCCGGCATCCTCGCCTTGGTCGTCGTTCCAGCCCAAGGTCTCGTCGCCGGCTCGGGACTGTGTGTAGCCCGAGGGGTTGTTCATGTGCCGCTTGCACGCCTTCAGGACCAGGGTCCGTACGAGGCGCGGGGCGGAGGCGGCGTCCGGCCACTCGCGGCCCGCGTGCGTGCGGGCCAGGTCGGAGGCGTCCTCCAGGGCTGAGGTAGCGATGCGCTCCTCGTCAGCGTCGAGCGTCCAGTCCAGGCGGGCCTTCAGCTCGTCAAGTGTGGCGAAGTCCGCCATGGTTGGTCTCCTTCTCGTCGCTCACGAGGAGGGGCGGGGTGCGACACTTGCACACCCCGCCCGCTCACTCGGCCGATCAGACGCCAGCGCCGTCAGCGGTGCCGGCGACACCCGTGATCGCAGCGAGCTCCTGCTGCTTCGCGTCCGGGCCGTCCGGGTCGGGCAGCACGTCCGCGGTCGCGTCGAGGTCGAGCTTGATCGCGCGCACGAAGTGCTCGTGCGTGGAGACGAAGCCCTGGCTCGGGGTCTGCTCGTCACGGCCGACCAGGAGGTCGGTCACGACGCGGAATCCCTTGTACGTGTTCACGATGCTTCGATCCATCAGGCGCGTGGAGTCGTAGTCACGAATCCAGCGCAGCGCGACGCCGTTGTACGACGCGGAGGCGCCGAAGGGAACGGACTGCGGAACGCTGGGCGCACCGGTCGCGAAGATGAACGCGGACGAGACCATCGCCACGGCGAAGTCGGCCGGCAGCTCGTCAGAGGTGACGATGTTGAAGCCGTACCGGCGCCCGAGGGTCGCCTCCTTCAGCGCGGAGACCGCCTCGGCGTCACCGACGTTGGAAGCGAGGTTCAGGTCCGGGTCGGCCAGGAGCTCGTTCTCCCAGGCGGAACCGACCAGGAGGGTGCGGCCCTCCTTGGGGACGCGGAACTTGTTCAGCACCTCGCGCGCCCGGATCAGGGTCTTGCGGAAGGAGCGACCGGAGACCGCGCCACCGAGGGTGACCTGGTAGGGGGCGCTCAGGAGGTAGTCGACCGCCTGGTACTCCAGACCCTTGCCGACCGCCTCGGTCTGCTTGGCCATCAGCTTGGCCCAGCCCTGGAGGTCCATCTCGTTCTGCTCGTCGGTGAGCTGCACACCCGAGTAGACGTCCCCGCCGAAGCTGACCGCGATGGTCCGCTCGGAGTAGGTGTCGAACTGGATCTCGGTGGTGCGGTCGTTGCGCCACCCGTACGTGCGGTAGGGGAGGACTCCCTCGACCTTCACGTTGATGGTGTCGTCCTTGGTGCCCTTGAACTGGTCGATGCCCTCGCGCTGGAAGACCGCGGGAACGACCAGAGACTCTTCGAGAGCGACCGCCGCGGTCGCGGCGATCTTCTCAGGCTTGACGACGTCGTGTTCGGTGTAAGCCACTGAGTGGTTCTCCGTTCAGTTGAGGATGCGTGGAGGCTCGGCGTGCGTCACTTGCACACCGGGGGATGGGTCAGTAGCGGCGCTTGCGTGCCGCCCGAGCTTCCTTGACGGGGTCGAAGTCGTCGCCTCCGTCGTCGGGGTCGAGTCCTCCGCCGAGCGTTCCGGGAGTGGCCGGCGCGAGGTGCTTCTGGAGCTCCTTCGCGTCCGCCAGGAGCTCGGCCTCGGTGGTGCCCGTCAGGCGCTTGGCCAGGGCGGGCGGCAGCTCGAACTTTGCTGCCACGGTGTTGAGCAGGATCGTCCGCTCCAGCGTCTCGATCTGTCCGCGCAGCTCGGATGTGGCGGCTTCGAACTCCTCGACCGTCTTGGCCTTGGAGAGTGCGGCCTCCGTCTCGCGGAGCTTGGTGCGGTAGTTGGCGGCCTCGGCGTTCGCGTCGGTGAGCTTCTTTCGAAGCACCTCCGGGGGAACGGTCTCCTCGGCCTTCTCCTCGGTCGACTCCGTCTCTTCGCCCTTGGGGGTCTCGCCCTCCGGGGGCGTCTCGACGGTCTCTTCCGTGGTGGTCTCGGTGCTGGTCTCGGTGGATTCCTGCTCGGGCACTCTCACGCCTCCTGGACGCTCGTGATGGATCGCCGAGCCTCCTGGGCTGCGGCCTTCTGTTCTTGCCGGATGAACCGGCGCCAGGCGGACACGGCCGCCTTACCGGACAGGCCGCGTGTGACCTTGGGCCACAGCTCCTCGTACCGGCGGTTCAGCTCGTACGTAGACGAGCTGCTGTACTGCTCGCGCGAGAACACAGGCTCCGCGTAGCAGTGGCAGTTGTCGTGGTACTTGTCGCCGTCCGCGTACTCGGCCGAAGCGGAGGAGCGGTAGACGGGACCACGAGAGATGAGCATCGCGCACCACCCGCAAGGGGTGCCGGTACGCGAGAGTCTGATGTAGCCGAGGGCTCGGCGGTCGCGCTGCGTGTGGTTCCAGACCGTTGAGCGTCCGCCGTTCATGGCAACGCGCTCAGCGGCTGCGGCTTGCTGTGCACCGGCTTGCCGGTGTGCCTCTTCCCGAAGGCCGTCGACCTCGTCAGCGCTCCTGGCGCTGTCGATGATGTCGACCTTCTTCTGGAGGTTGGCCGGCCCAAGGGCCTCCAGCACGGTGCGGAGCTCCTCCTCGGCCTCGCGCTCGATCCGTTCCTCGGCCTCGCGCAGACCCTCGATCTCCTCGACCAGGATGCGGTCGAGTTCGTCTTCCTCTGCCTGAGCAGAGGCGTCGAGGGCCTCCTCGTCAGCTTCCCCAGCTTGGCTGGTCGCGGCCGACGAGGAGGAGTCCGGGGTGCTGGCAGGGTCGTCTCCCGTGGGCCCCTCCTGGGGGCTCTCAGGGCTTCCGGCCAGCTCGGCGAACTCCCGGCGCAGCACATCGAGCGTGATGTACGTGGGCTCGGGATGGTACGGATCAGCTACCGTCGTCCCGGTCCGCAGTGCGCGGGCCAGGCGGTAGTACGCACGGGCAAGGTCCCGACTCTGGCGCCTGCGACTCATCACCAGCGTGATGGCCCGCCTGAGCCAGGAAGCCGCGGTGGACGCCCGGCTTATGGCCGGGACGTCCCCCCACAGTGCAAGCGCCTCCGTGACGGTGCCGGCCCCGATCTGGGTCAGCGCCGCTTGGAACGCGACTGCCGCGCCGTCAGCCTCAGCCCGTCGGGCCGGGCTTGTCACGCGGCGACCACCTCACTGGCGGCCGGCGCCGGGCTGACGGACGGAGTGGCCCGCGTCAGCGCGTTGGCGAGCTGGGCGACGGAGTCGTCGTCCTCGGCCATCTGCTCCCAGTCCTCGTACTCGGTCTGGGTCACGCCGGGCACTCGCTTCCACAGGCCGCGCTTCGGAATGCCGAGCTGGTCGGCGAGCTTGCCGAGCGCGTCAGCGGCCTGGGCCAGGGAGCGCGACTCCATGTCGCGCCACTGAACCTCGCCCGCGTAGTCCTCGTTGCCGGCCGTGTCGCCCTCCATCTCCGCGGCGATCCGGAACACGCGCTCCCAGGACTCCCCGAAGAGGGACTGGAACTCGGTGATCTTCCGGGACAGCGCAGTCTCGGCGGCGAGCAGAGCCTCGGCAGACAGGTTGGCGATCTGGCCGAGCAGGTGATGCGGCGGGGTCTGTGAGATCGCGGCCAGGTGCCGGATGGACATGTCTACCGAGTCGATCAGCGGGGTGATCGGCCCGGCCGGCAGGCTCCCGAAGCGAACGTCCGGGTCCTCCGCGAAGAGGAACCTGCGCGCGTTGTGGTTGATCTGAGCCGGCATCGGGTTGCCGTCGGGGCCCAGCTTGGGCCGGGCGTCGACCGCCAGGGCGGGGTCGGTGGTGACGTTGCCGGCCTCGTCCAGGTATTCCATCTGGAGAGGCGGCGCCATGCCGGTCGCATACCGCACCTCGTGCGAGGTGTACGTCTGCGCGACGAGCAGATCGAAGATCGTCTGATTGATCCGGTTCTGCAACGGGATCATCGGCTCGACCACGCCGACCGTGCGGCCTTCGAGATCGACCTGAGCAGCGAAGCGGGTGACCGGGCACTCGGTGGAACCGTGCAGCCGGCCCTTGGCGACCCGGACCGAGTCGAGGTCGGACAGCGACTTGAACGACACCGCGTACTCGTAGCGGCTGTCGAACATCCGGGCCCGGCCGGGAGTATCGCCCTTGGGCCTGGACGTGATCGTAATCGCGGCGTACGGCTCGTCGTCGTTGGCCGGGTCCTCATACAGGGCCGCGGTCTTCTTCGCCGACAGGCCCTTGGAGATGACGCCCTTCTTGGTCTTCTCCGTCAGGACGAAGGAGTGACCGAACCCCAGGGCACCGCGGTAGACCGCGGCCTGCCGGGCGTCCATGCGCGAGCGCTGCCAGTGCGACCAGGCCGGGCTCGTCGAGGACGACGCCTCGGGCAGGCCCGAGGTCGACGTGCCCGGCCGGAAGCCGTCCACGTACAGGGCCTGGGCCGGCGTACCGATCAGGAGCGGTATCCAGTTGGACACCGCGCGCTTCGCGAGGAGCTTGTACTCGTCGTCCGCCTGGGGCGGCATGTACGGGTCGTCGTGCTTGCCTCGGATGAAGTTGTCGATCCGCTGGAGCCGGCCCTCGTCACGATCGAGGATGGCGAGCAGTTCCTTCGCCAGCGTCAGTGGGCTGGAGTCAGCCATGCCTCACCACCTTCCGTGTCACACTTGCATAGCCCTACATGAAGTAACCCCGGCCGGTCCGTCTGCGGACCTTCTTGCCGCGGGTGCGAAGCTCGTACAGAGCCTCATGCGCGAGCAGCAGTGCTGCGTACGCGTCGATCTTGCGCGGCGAGTCCCTCGACTCCTTGCCGAAGGAGATGCCGTAGTTGTTGGTGCGTCGGCGAGCAGAGAGCACATGCCGGCGCAACGTCAGGTCTCCGTCGTGGCTCAGCTTCTTGTCGAAGACGGCCCGCATCAGGCGCTCGTGCGCCATCGTCACCGTCTTCTGCGAGCCACGCATGTCCCAGCCGATCGCGTCCTTGCCGACCGGCGACTTCACTGCCAGGGTCTCGCCGTACGTCTCCGACCAGTCGGCGATGTAGCTCTCCCACAGCGCGACGTCCGCGAAGAACGCCTGTACCTGGAAGAGGCGGAACGCCTCATGGACCGCGGAGTCGACCTCATGCCGGGGGACCGACCAGTTCTTGCCGGCCTCGCCCTCCGGGTGCTCCCAGATGTTGAGCAGAACGACGTGCATGTCCCGGACCCTGAGCGCCACCAGGGCGGTCGAGTCCGAGGTCTTGCCGCCATCGAAGCCGAGGACGATCTCGTCGCCCGGCTTCAAGGTCTTGTTGTCGTCCGCGAGCGGGTCCCACTCGGCCGGCCCGTACAGGGCGTCCTCTTCGGCGATGACCTGGTTCAGGTACATGCGCCGCGAGCGCGAGGCTGAGATCGTCAAGTTCATGACGGACTTGATGATCGACTCGATCTTCAGCCAGACCGCGTCACCGCGGATCTTGGGGAGCACGATCCGCAGCGCCTCGGGCGTCAGCGGAGTCTTCGGGTGCGCCTCGATCGAGTCATACAGCGTGCCAACGTCGAGCGCCCGGCCCTCAAGTACCTTGTTGTGCGCCTCGCGCATCCGCTCGGCCACGCTGTCCTCGCCGGGGAGGTAGGCGTTCGTGATTGCCAGGTACCGGGAGTCCATCTTGGTGGCGTTACCGTCGATGGTCTCGAACATCTTGTGGCCGCCGTTGCCGGCGACCCAGTGATGCGTCTCGTTGAGCAGGGTGAAGGTCGTTCGCTTACCCTCGATGGCCCGATACGAGCTGGTCACGGCCTGGAGCCGCTTGCGGCCACGGTCGGCGCGGATGAGCTCGGCGCCGGCCTTGATGCCGTAGGTCTGTATGAGCTTCGGCCCCATCAGGATGGGCAGGTAGCCCATCGTGTTGGTGGTCTGCTCCTGGTTCACCGCGGTGATCTGCACCCACGCCTGCGGGTGCGCCTTCGCGACCGGGCTGCCGTCCTCTTCCCAGTGGGAGAAGCGCGACGGCCCGACGAACTCGACGAGCGAGATCACCGCGAGGAGCGGGTCCTTGCCCCAGCCCTTCAGTCGCTGGAGGACTCCGGTCCGGTAGACGAACTCGCCATCCTTGTCGATGGCGTACCACCAGAGCAGGAAGCGGAGCTGCTCCGGAGTGAACCTCCAGGGCACCCGCTTCTCGTCGGTGGAACCTTCGCCGTCCAGGTACTCGGCGCACCAGCCGGCAATCTGCCACCCGAGCGTGAACTCGGGGAGCTTCCATCTGCCGAACGCGTCCTTCTGCCAGGTGGGGCCCAGATACTCGGGCTCCAGGGCTTCGATCTCTTCGAGAGTGAGTGGCGCAGTTGCGGCCATGCGTCACCCCCGATTAGTCAACCCCCAGAGCCTTCTTGTAGTCAGCGATGGCGACCACGGCGGCAGAGTCCTGCTCAGGTATGGGCTCGGTCAGTTCGATGCGCACACGGCGCCGATCGCCCTCGGCGACGAGGAGTCGCTCGAAGGCGGAGTAGATGGTCTGAAGCATCTGGCCCGACCGCTTGCCGGACTTCTTGTAGTAGGACAAGTCCTCGCACAGCGAGTAGGCGAACGCCCAGTCACTGTTCTGGTAGAAGTCGGCCTGGCCGGAAGTCTTGAGGGCGTCCCACAGCTTCTGGGCGATGGGATGCCAGTTACGGTCCGCGTTGGGGACCTTCACCGGCTTCATCTCGCCCTTGGTTACGGGCTGCTCGTCCGATCCCTTGCGCGACCGGGGGCGCGCGAGGTCTTCTTCACGGTTCGGGACGGGGCCACGTGCGCCCACCGGTCACCTCCCTTCAACGGAGGACGCTGAGTGCGTCCTTCAGTGAGTCACCGAGGAGTGCGCCAGTGAAGCGACTGATCTCCTCGCCGTCCCGTTCGATGACGACGGTCGGAGTGCTCGACACGCCGTAGGAGTCGGCCTTCGCGAGGCCGGCATAGGTTGCGACGACAACCGTCTCCGCCTCGACCCCCAGCTCGGCGAGCTCCTGCTTCAGCAGGGGACCGAATGAGCGGCAGGGCCGGCAGTACGGAGAGGTGAAGTAGAGGACGTTCACACCTTGCCGCCCGTCACGAAGTGCGCAACGAGCCAGGCCAGGAACATGACCAGTACAGCGCGACGCGCCTGCGTGGTCTTCGTCTTCTCCTGGCCCTGCGCGGTGTGGAAGATCTTCCAGACCTGCTCGGACAGGGTGTCATTCTTGTCCTTGCGGTAGAGGGCGACTCCCTCGATCACGACAAAGGCTCCAGCCCAGGCAGCCCAGGCCATCTCGAATCCGGTCACCGCACCTCCTTGAAGTTCATCGGGCGTTACGACGCTCGGCCCGGCAAGAGCGGGTGGGCGAGTTGGTTTGGTCAGTGTTGCCACCATCACTGCCCGTCGATCCGGCTGGACTCGAACCAGCGACACGGGGGTTAAGAGCCCCCTGCTCTGCCAACTGAGCTACGGATCGTTGTGCGCTGCGCGGGATCGAACCCACGAACCGGGACGCGTGCACCGGTTGCGAACCTGCCAGCGCGGGGGAGCTACCCCCAGCCTCAGCCCCGCGGGCGTGCCGGACGGTCGAGCCGCCATCCACGTTCCCCCGCAGGGAAGTCTCGGCCCTGGTGGTTAGTCAGGGGCCGGCGCGCTCGACTCGGAGAGGAGGACGAGGAGCGCGCTCACGCTCGACAGGCGGGGAGGGCCTGGAGCGCGGGTTCAGAGGAGACCCGGATGGGCCTCGTCTCGCCTGAAGCGCCGCGAGATCGCGCGCCGTTTGGCGTGCGTTGCCGCAGCTCCCTCGCGGGAGGACTTCTGGCGGTGGTGCCAGGTGCACAGCGAGCGGAGGTTCTCCATGCTGTGGTCGTCACCTGGTCGGACATGGTCCACGTCGGATGCGAGCGAGGCGCAGCGTTCACCCGCTTCAGTCAGCGCGGTGCACTGCCCTCCGTCTCGTCGCAAGACCTTGAGCCGGATCTTGGGCCAGTCCTTCGGTAGGCGCGAGCGCCTGTCGGAACCTTCCCAGTTCGGCATCATCACCCCCGACGTGGAAGTTGAGCCCTCGGTGACGTCCTACCTGAAGAGGTAGCTGCCATGAGCTGTCAACCCGAGGGAGTCTTAGACGTAAGTTGCTACGTTCAGTGGGGCGCTTCGCGCCCCCAACTGCGAAGCAGTAAGACGACAGCGTCATCATCAAGCGAGGCCCGACAGGGCCTCCAGCCTGCTACTTCTCCAGCAGTCTTACGCTCTTACTTATAGATACGGAGCCCGAGGGCAGTCTCGGAACGAGGACTTCCTGTGACCGTGGTCACACTTACACAGTGAGGCTTCGAGGCTGGGCCGCCTGGCGGCGGCCACCTGGGCTGGAGGCGACGGCGAAGGGGTTGCAGGGAGCGAAGCGCCAGGGGCGCCCTGGCGGGCGCCACAGAGCAGTGCCGGCTAGCTCTCTGGGGGCGCTGCCGCGCCCCCGTAATCCAGTGCCGGCTGTCAGTCCCACGCCCTACGCTGGAGTCATGGACAACGACACTGACCTTCGCTTCGCCCTCCAGGTCGCTGGCGCCGAGCTGGCCGACACGCCCCCGCCCGCGGATTCACCGCTCGGCCGGCTGCGTACCTTCGCCGTCGCCAATCCCGGCACCGTGCTAGAGGCCGGCCACGTCCGCCAGGCCCTCGCCGGCACTCTGCCGACCACTCCAACGCTGCGACCCTGAAGGCATTACCCGCCGCTTAGGTCCGGTAACTTTGAGGCGTGGAGATCCTTGCGGGGCAGTGGTGGCAGAACCTGGACGTCTGGACACTCGTCGTTACAGCCATCGTCGCCTTGGGTGTCGGGTGGCTCACCGCCTGGGCCACCCTTCGAGCCAGCAATCCGAAATACAAGCTCGGCTGGTGGGAGCAGTCCAACACTCCCTTGTTCGCCGAGTCGAGGTGGGCCGGCCAAAGCAGTCCGCTCTCGGTCCGGCTCGGTAGCACCCATCTTGAGAAGCCGCGCATCGTCGACCTAGTGATCACGAACCTAGGTAAGCGCGACATCACGGCCGCCAAGTTCCATGAAGGGGCGCCGCTTCGCTTCTCGTTCGGTCATCCCGTGCTCGTAATCCTGGACTACGAATCGCAGCCGGCCGCGGGTCTGAGCCAGCTTATCGGCACGTACACCGACATTGGCTCAGGGTCCGCAGCGCCCCCCGTGAGCGGTATCGAGCTCAGACCGACGCTACTGCGGAAGGGTCAGAGGGTGACAATCACGGTGTTGGTCGACGGCGACCGCGAGGCAACGCGATGCATCGACTTCCCTCTGGTCGATGTTGACGAGGTACTGGAGGCGCCCAGCGCCGTGGCGAGGGAGATCGGAATGGGCGTGCTTGCCGGGGTGACACGCTCCCTCCCCTTCCCCTTCCGCTGATCGACCCCAAAACCGTGGCGCGATCTTGGCCGCTAAGACTCAGCGGTGGGTCGCTCCGCTCGTAGGGGGTCACCCCCCACCCCGTCCGGGCCCGTGCTACCCTCGCGCGCTCGCACGTCGTGCAGGCATCGCAGAAGGGGGCCGCAGGAGACCCGCGAGAACGGCCAGAACCGCAGGTCACAGGCCCTTTCGCAGCCCTGCGGACCAGGACGTCAGCGGCCCCGCCAGCGGGGCGGAGAGGGCGGCTCAGCCCGTCGCGGACCGGCTCTGACCTGCGGGTTTGACTTGGCTGTGTAAGTGTGTCAATGTTCTGTCTGTCGCCACCACGGGACCGCACCGCAGGCCGCAAGGCAGGCGGGGAATGGGGAGCCTGGCCGGTCGTCGTAGGACGTAACGCCAGACTTCAACGTCCGCTCCGAAAGGGACAGCGACACTTGCACACCGGGCCCAACTCGACTACAGTAGGGCTCAGCACCACAGCACAGCGGGTGAGTGATCCGGGTTATCGATGCACCGGGGAGCGAACTGCGGACCGATGGTTAACGGCTCGCCTGCACAGTGCAATCCAGCCGACGCAAGTCGGCAAGTCGGGTAACCGGCGCCACGCAGTAACACGTACGTACTCCCTCGGAGACGGGGGAGGCGGGCGGCCTACCAGCTAGTAGGTGAGGTAACGGCTCACCTAGGCTACGACGGGTACCCAGCCTGAGAGGGTGCGGGGCACATGCGGGAAGAAGGCCTTCGGGTTGTAATCCGCACGAAAGCGCAACTTGCACCACCCGGAGCGGCTGTGATAGTGTCGCTTCAGCGCAAGGCCGAAAGGCCAAGCGCACACGAACTTCAGATCGTCGCCTGCCCGGCCCCCGCAAGGGACGTCGCAACACTCCTCGGAGTGCGTGGGTAGGTAAGAGGCTCAGCGGCCAGAAGGTAGCGCAACCTAGGAGAGGGTGATCCTCCCCTGCGATGGTGGGCAGCCCGGATGCTATCCGCGAACCCTGTAGGAACCAAGCTAAACCGGAACGGCACGGGCATCTGCCCGAGTGTGCGACCCATAGGCTACTTGCGAAACCCTCCCCTTCGGGGGTGGACGTACCTGACTGAGGACACCCGACGTCAGAGAGCAGGGACAGAACCGTGGGAGTGATGGAGGTGCGGTTCCCCAATCCGGAAGGGTTGGCCGGAAGGGCCGGAAGTCTCGCAAGAGACTGGAGGCCCGGAAGGACTAACCAGCCCAACCGGGGAGGGGACGGGGATGGCAGTTATCCCGTCCGAAGAACCTGCCAACCCGATCCGAAAGGGTCGGGGGGAGGGTCCGCAAGGACCCTCCCGCATAGGCCCCTCGGGACCACTCGCAAGAGTGGGGCCCGTAGCATCGAAGCACACGGGGTCGCCGGGTCCCCGCCAGTCGGCGGGTTGACCGACACCGCAAGGTGTGATAGTGTAGCAACACAACGAACGGAGAGCGGGATGGACACCTGCACATACGACCTCGACCACAGCGCCGTCGAGGCCACGCACTACTACAAGGCATACGAGGGCGACCGGGTCATGCTCTGCTTCGGCTGCGCCTCCCGGTTCGGCTACCCCCAGTACCTGGTCGAGCTGCCCCGTCCCCGCTCCTGGAGGACGGAGTACGGGTACCTGGTCAACGTCCAGATCGGGACGGGTCAGGGTGACCTGGTCGCCGACGTCTGGCCGATGGAGGGCGACGGAGTCGAGAGCTGGCTCACGATCCTCGGATGCCAGGAGAGTAAGTACCTGGTCGCCGACGCGGCATGGGAGCCGTACCGGCCGCACTACTCGGTGAACGACGACTTCACCTACGAGGCGACCCGCGTCACCTGCCTTCCCGTGGTGCAGTGTGTGTAAGTGACGCAAGATGCAAGGGCGAAACACCCTTCGGGGTGTCGTCCCGGTGTGGTTACCGGGGCCTGAGGATGCCAGCCTGCATCGGTACGAACGGAGAGAGCTATGTCTGCCACGGTGACCCGTACGAAGATCACGTTCCACTGCACCGGCTGCGCCGACGCTTTCGAGGTCACGGACCAGGGTGTCGTCAAGCTGCACGACGAGGAGTACGGCGAGTGCGTGTGGCTGGTCGGTGGAACGCTCGCGGACTACGTCGAGGACCCCGACTGCTCGGGCTGCGGATCCGAGCTGGTGTTCAACACCGTCTCAGTGTGTAAGTGAAGCAAGGCGAAACCCTCACCCGAGGGTCCGGCCAGGTGGTTCCTGGTTGCTGATGAGCCAGCCTGCTCAGTTTCGAAAGGACACGTCATGGTTTCGCTGGACAAGACTGCACAGTCCATCGGTTACGGCAGGATGCGGGCCGCGATCAACCGCGGCGTCAGAAGGAACAACCTCCTGGCCCTGTCTGTGGAGTTCGGAGAGCGGGCCTACGACGTCGAGGTCAAGGCGTTCGAGGCGCACAAGGCGGCCGTGCTGGGTCTCTCGAACGCGAAGGACCCGTGGAAGCGGTGCCAGAACGCGTGCCACGCCCCCATCAGGGACGTCGAGGACTTCTGCTCCGAGGGGTGCTGGGAGGAGTGGCACAAGGTCAACGACCCCGAGGCGTATGAGCGCTGGCTGCACAGCGGCGTCGGCCGCTGAGACGTAAGCGCGACAAGGCGAAACCTCCCTCGGGAGGTCCGGCCGGCTTGGGATGCCGGTCGCTGATGAGCCAGCCTGCTCACCGTCTAAGGAGACGAGTATGTCCGTCATCATGTACGCCGCATCCTGGTCCGAGTACACCGCCGCCCTGGACTGGGCCAGGTTGGGCTCCGAGAGGATCGCGGAGGCGACCAGCAAGCCGGAGGAGATGCCCCGAGGGGCGCGGTACTACCTCACCGCGGACTTCCTGTCGGGGTTCGGGGTGGACACGGACGGCACCCTGATGGGGCTGTTCAGCACGGTCAAGGGGCGCGGCGAGGACATGGTGTGGCACGCCGTACTGCACCGCCGTGCGATCAAGCTGGACTGCTTCGATGGGTTCCTCCCCGAGTACTACAAGCAGTTCGGGTTCCAGGAGACGGAGCGGGTCCCGAACTGGACCGTCGGTGAGCCCGACGTCGTGTTCATGTCGCTGGTTGTGTAACCTGCGCAAGCTGTGATACTGTAGCGACAGCGGAAGGCGAAACCGGCGAAAGCCGGTCCGGCCGGGTGGTTCCCGGTCGCTGATGAGCCAACCAGACCAGCGGACATCAGCCCATCGAGACCGGAAGGTCATACATGAAGGCAGTCGGGGGATATCGGGTGTTGCTTGACGCACGGCGGAGCCGTGAAGACAGCGACGGGGAGCCTGGATTCTTCAGGAGGGATGCCCTCCACTGACACACCTACCGCGCCCCCCTCCCGCACCTCACCAGCCCCAATGGGGGAGGGGGAGCGCACCTCCCATGCGAAACCATCGCGGCCGGCCTCCGGTCGCATGGTCGGCCAGGCGCGGCGTCCTGGTCCTGATGATGCAGCCACGGAGGAGAGACATGGAGCTGGACAGGGACACCCTGGAGAAGGCGGCGGCCGAGGCCCTGGAGCGCCCGAGCAACTCGGCATTCTGGGACGACCGACTGTTCACTACACATGGTGCGGTGCTCCACTGGGCGGAGCGTGGTGACGACATCCTGGCGGAGTCCAACTACCTGACCGCGCTGGACCTGATCCGGGCCGCAGCGGATGACGGGCGGCCGGACACCGAGGTCTCGGACGAGCACGTCATCGACGGGACGTCGAGCCACTGGGCGGTCGGCTCCCTGCGCACGATCTACGTGCAGGTCTACGAGGACAACGCGCTACGGTGCCGCGACTGCGGAGAGGTCGCCAGTTGGGTGATTAGCCGAAAGCCGAACGCGCGGCGTCGCGGCATGTGCACCCACCACAAGGAGCAGTGGCGCTGCTCGAACATGCAAGGCATCCGGGCCGGACGGGTCTCGATGATGGAGATCACCCCGCGATACACCGCGGCATTCATCCAGGCGACCGAGCTGGCGCTGTCCCTCCAGGACTACCCGATCCTCGACGAATCGGACTACTCCGAGCGGGAGCATGAGGCGTTCGAGGAGGCGCTGAAGACTGCGGTCGAGCAGGCGCAGCGCGACCACTACGACACATGCGAGCAGGACGACGAGATCGCGCAGCGGTTCTACGAGGACGAGTCGGCGACGCATCGCAACCAGTGGTGCCACCCCGACGACGTCTGCTGGGCGACCGTGGCCGAGGAGTACGAGGCCGCGCGGGATGCCTACTTTGGCGAGCTGGCCTACGAGATCTACCGGTACAACGTGCTGGGGTACAACCCCGACCAGCTCGAACTCGACTTCGCGGTCTGAGTGTGTAAGTGTAGCCGAAACCCCGGAAGGGGTTGGCGCGGGATGGCAGCCCCCGCCCTGATGATGGCAGGCCACAGTGTGAAGGTGTAACGAGATGAAGATCCCCAGCAACGTGATCCGGTGCCTGGTCGACAACGGCCCGATCCTCTACCCCCAGCCTGGCGGCTCGTATAAGTGCGCGACCTGCGGAGGGGGAGTGGGCCCCGGCCGGGGCGGTGAGCCCGGTTACCACTGGGAGGAGAGCTACGGGTACCTCGTCCAGGTCGAGACGGTGGACGACGAGCGCGACTCCGACGAGGAGATCGAGGATCTCTACTCCGCGATCAGCGTGTTTGCCGACATCCTCGGCGACGGGATGACCGCACAAGGAGTGGGCGACTACTTCACCTGCACCGAGGCGGAGCGTCTGACCAAGGCCCTGATGGAGGGTGGCCACAAGCGCGCGGCGATGACGTTCCTGGAGGGCCACGCGTTCGCGGACGACGACCCGGACGACCTGCACGCGGACATCGACGACTACGAGGCGTACGTCCTGGAGCTGGCCGGCAAGCCGGTGCCCGAGCTGATCGAGGAACCCAAGCCCAAGGCCCCTGCCGGGGAGGTCGCGCTTCCGACCGTCTCGGTCGACGAACTGCTGCACATCATGAACCTCGACTGACAGGCGAAACCCCCTCGGGGGTCGGCGCGGGATGGCAGCCCACGCCCTGATGAGCCAGGCCGCAAACGCGAGGAGTACCACAGTGACCCCGAAGTTCCGCATTCACGACGGTCAGGTCCGCGACTCGAAGCGCAAGGACAAGGCGACCACGCTGGCGCTCCGCGAGCTGCGGCGCCAGAAGTACGAGCCCACCCCGGCCGCCACCCGCATCAACGCCGACGCCTGACCGAGAGGACTCAGACCAGTGCCGCGCATCAGTGAGATCAAGAAGTACGTGACCGACCACATCGCGCAGGACATCATCGACACCGCCTCCGCGGGAGGGATTACCTACTGGGCGACAGAGCCGACCGACGAGGAGTTCGCCGGCCTGCCCGCGGGCAAGAAGTGGACGATCGTCGAGGGTGTCGACGACACCGGCTGGGGCGGGGTGCGCGAGGTCGACGAGGTGCACTACCTCGACGCCGACCAGATCCGCGAGGCGTACGCCGACCTCCTGGCGCTCGACCAGGACCACGTGAACCGACAGATCCACGGGTACATCGTCGAGTCCTGGCTTGAGAGGGACGAGAAGAATGGCATCGACACGTCGCACATCGACGCTGACGCGGCGGACGCCATCGTGCAGCTCGCCGCCCTCGGGGAGATCCGCTACGGCTGACACCACTGTGCAAGTGGCGCAGAGAGTGATAGTGTAGCCAACAGGAAGGCGAAACCGGGGTGACCCGGTCGGCGGGAGTGGATCTCTCGTCCTGATGAAGCCAACCACTGTGAAGGTGTAGCAGATGAGTGACGAACGAGAGACGTACGAGTACGAGGCCGCGGGCGGCAAGCTCTACCTCCGGATAGAGACGGCCGAGCGCCGCACGTACAACTCCTACAGCGAGACCGACGGGCGCCTCTGGGTAGAGGAATTGCAGCCGCGGGTGTACGTGGTCACCGACCCGGAGTTCAAGGGTGACGTCAGCCTCGGTTTCGTGAAGGTGCGGGGCCGGAAGTACACGATCGAGCGCATGATCAAGCGCCTCCAGCACCCCACAACCTTCCGCCGAGGTTCGGAAGAGGTCACGCACTGGACGTACGAGACCGCGTCCTACTGGGGCGGGTTCCGCAACGATCGCAGTCAGCGGGTGAACTACGACGCGAAGGCGTGGGGCTCTCTCACGGACATCGAGCACGAGGTGCTGGACCGCTTCCACGAGGAGCACCCGGAGTGGGTGACCGAGAGCATCGGCCGGCTGTTCACCTATGAGCGCGACAGTCACGCGAGCAAGGCCGAGGCGCTCCGCAAGGAGGCGGTGGCGGAGGACCGGAAGGCCGCCGAGTGGGGCGAGCGCCTGAGCCAGCTCGGGGCGGAGGTCTGACGATGCTGAACATCATCGACGCGATCAAGAAGTACAACGCCTACCACCTGGCGACGGTCGCGCAGACCACCGCCCCGGATGACCCCAAGGGCGCGGGTGGGCAGTTCCTCACCGGGGTCCGCGACGACGTGCTCACCTGGATAGAACTGGTCAAGGAGCCGGGCGGCAGCCTGGCCGAGCTCGTCGCGGACTATCGCGAGACCATCCAGGACACCGCTGCCGACGCGGCGCCGAGCTCCGACCCGGCCGTGAAGTGGCGCCAGTTCGTCGACCTGGCCGCCTATAAGGAAGACCTGAGTCAGGCGGGGACTCCGATCGACACCAGCCTGGGCGGATACGCGGAGCTGGCCCTGTTCCAGATCGCCTTCCGCCTGGTCTCCAACCTGCTCACCGAGATCGAGGAGGGCTGACCGATGGGACGCATGAAGGACATCGCGATCGACCTGATGAGCTTCGAGGCTGGCGAGCTGGACGCCAGGGAGACGCTGGAGCTGTTCGGCCTGCTCATCAAGAGCGGCATGGCCTGGACCCTCCAGGGCTCGTACGGACGGACGGCCAACGAGTTGACCCACGCGGGCTACCTCACCGCCGAGGGTGCCGTGACCGAGTTCGCTGAGCTGATGCTGGAGGAGCTGGTCACGTGAACCTCCCCAGCCTCCCGAAGCAGTTGAGCGCGCGAGTCGACCGCGAACTGGTCGGCCACATCCGAACGCTGCGGGTCGCCGGGCTCAGCTACAGCCAGATGGTCAAGTGGGGCGTCGCCCTGCTGGCCGACGTCTACCGGGCCGCCTGGGTTCACGGCCAGGCGCCCCCCGGCAAGACCCCCGCCCTGAAGTCCTACATCTACGCACCGTACGACCCCGACCACCAGGGCCCGCCCTGGCTCGATGAAGAGGAGTCCAACCATGAAGATCGTCAAGCCCGCCCTGAGCTTCCTCGCCCTCGCCCTGCTGGGCTCCCTGACCTGGAACTCGCCGGCCTCGGCCTCCGACCGGAAGCCGACGGTACTGCCGGCAAAGGTGACGCAGGCGCCCGCGCTCCGCTTGCCGACGCGGCCGTGCGCTGACGACTCCGATGACGTGAACTGCTACTGGGACGCGGCCAAGCGCGGGAACGGCAAGGGCTACTCGTACTACGTCGACCGCGCCGGGAACGTGACGTACCTGAACCCGAAGCTGAACGACCCGGCCAAGCGGAAGGCGTGGAAGGCCGCGAACGAGAAGGCCAAGCGCGAGTACTGGGGCACCGTCTGGGGACACCGCCTGTGCTGGGCCAAGGTCGGCGACACCTCGTACGTCTTCTGCTTCGACGGCTTCAAGGAGACGTCGTGATGCGTATCGACCTGGGAGTCATGGGCATCGTCTACGCCCATCCCGGCTGGAACCGGTTGCGTGGGACCGATCGAGTATGGGTCCACAACTACGCGAACGGCTGGGAGAGAAGGGTCCGGGTCCGCTCCGACGGGCGCGTGCTGTACGCCCGCTGGATACGGCCGACCACGTAGTGTAAGTGTCGCAAGGCGAAACCCCTTCGGGGGTCCGTGAGGGATGGCTGCCCTCGCGCTGATGAGCCAGGCCGAATCCACATGAGGTGAAGACCATGACCGAGACCAACCCCAAGCTCGCGAAGATCAAGGCACTCCTGGCCAAGGCCGAGGACCCGGCCTCCTCGCCCGAGGAGGCGGAGGCGTACTTCGGTCGGGCCGCTGACCTGATGGCGAAGTACGGGATCGACCAGGCGCTCCTCGCGGAGGCCCAGCCGAGCACCGACGAGATCACTAGCCAGTCCTTCGACATCAAGGGCAAGTACGTCCCTGACCGCGCGGCCCTGCTGTTCTCCATCACTCACGCCCTCGGCGCGCAGAACGTCTACTGGACCCTGACGGACTCGGCGGACGGCAAGCGGTACCGCAAGATCGAGGTCTATGCCCACCGGTCCACGCTCGACCGCATCGAGATGCTGTTCAGCACTCTCCAGCTCCAGGCCCTGAACGGCATGAAGAAGGCCCGTCCGCAGTACGGCGAGTCGCTCACCGCCTACCGCAAGAGCTGGATGGCCGGCTTCTCCAGCGTGGTGCGCAAGCGCCTGGCGCAGGCCGAGGAGACCGCCATTCAGGAGGCCCGGCAGCAGGCCGGTGGTGCGAGCACGGAGCTGGTCCTGGTGAAGCGCGAGGCGGCCGTCGAGCGGTTCTTCAAGCAGGCCCACCCCAAGCTGAAGGCTGCCCCGCGTCGTCGGCTGACGGGCTCGGGCTGGCGGGACGGTAAGGCCGCGGGGGAGCGGGCCAGCCTTGGCGGTCGCGAGGTCGGCGGAACCCGGAAGTCACTCAGCCGCTGATGTGTAAGTGACGCAAGGCGAAACCCCTTCGGGGGTTCACGCGGGATGGCTGCCCACGTGCTGATGAGCCAAGCCAAGTCGAGGGAGACACCCAGTGAAGTGCATCGTGACCAGCTCCGCGGGCCAGCAGTGCAAGAACGACACGAAGAACCAGGTGACCAAGCTGTGCTGGACCCACGGGGACCGGCTGATCCGGTGGGGGCACGTCGGCAAGGACACCCCCATCCGTCCGTACACCCCGCCCACGGAGAAGGCGGCGTCGATCCAGGGCATCGGCGACACCCCTGAGGAGCGCTTCTACTCCCGCGTCCAGAAGACGGGCGACCACTGGTGGTGGGAGGGCAGCGTCATGAACAGCGGCTACGGCCAGTGCACGCACGAGGGGTACACCCAGACCGCGGCGCGAGTCGCCTGGCAGCTCCACTTCGGCGAACTCCCTGAGCGGGTTCGGGTTGCGCCGGTCTGCGAGGAGAAGCTGTGCGTCCGGCTGTCGCACCTGGAGGTCAGACACCTGAGCGGCGAGCCCTACTTCGAGTTCTCGCCGGCCGAGCTGGCGCAGTCCGTGGGGGTGGCCGCCTGATGGCCCGCGAACACGGAGGCTGGGAGTACGTGGACGGGCGCCCGCGCTGGGCCCCGACCCCCGAGATCGCGATGGCCGAGATCACGGGCGGACTGTACGGCCACGAGTACGAGGAGCTGCGGCGCCGACTCGAAGACCTGGTGCGAGCAGCCCAGCGTGACGCGGCCGAGAAGATCCGGGATATGGAGCCCGAGGTGCTGGAGGGGTTCACTCTCCGTCGCGAGTGGCTGGCCGGATACGAGGAGGGCCGAAAGGATGCGGCCGACCTCATCTTCCCCGACTACCCTGACGAGTCCGACGAGTAGGGGAGTGGTGGAGATGGAGCGAGCGCGACGCACGCTGGGTGGCTACGGCACAGGCGAGGGGTACGTCGGCCTGGCAGACGACGGCGGAGAGGCGCCCCACGGCTGCGGGCTGTGCAGTAAGCCGGCCGTCCTGTACTTCGTCGAGACCGCTGAGGAGACGCAGCACTACACCTGCCTGGACCACGCTGGGGCCGTCGCCTACGACGTGGCCGTGGCCTCGACCGCAGGCCCGAACATCCCCGCCTCGGAGCGAGGCGCCGACGACCGACGATGGAGGAAGAACGAGTGAGTGACAGGCTCATCATCGGACTGAGTGGGTACTCCAGGTCCGGCAAGAACGAGGCGGCCGAGGCCCTGGTGCGATTCGGCTGGAAGCAGGCGGCGTTCGCCGACAAGTTGCGTGAGTTCCTGCTCGCCGTCGACCCCGTGATACCTGGCCCGTACGGCACAGGGAACCTGCGGCTGAGCATCCTGGTCCGGGATGTCGGGTGGGAGTACGCGAAGGACCACTACCCCGAGGTGCGAGCCCTGCTCCAGCGGGCGGGGACGGAGGCCGGCCGGAAGCTGCTCGGCCCGAACGTCTGGGTCGACGCCCTGTTCCGAGAGTTGGAGGACGCGCCGGCCCTGGTCGTCACGGATGTCCGCTTCCCCAACGAGGCGCAAGCCGTCACCGACCGCGGTGGTGTGGTCATCCGGATCGAGAGGCCCGGCGTGGGCCCGGCGAAGGACAGGATCGGCCGAGTCCATGAGAGCGAGACTGCTCTGGACGACTGGCCCTTCGATCACCTCCTCCGCAACGACGGCTCGACGCGGGCTCTGCACCGGAAGCTCCATGGCGTGGCTGACCTTGTGCAACTGTCGCAGGTGGGTTAGTGTGACAAGCGTCCGAACCATACGGGAACTCGACGAGCTACCGGACGGTACGAAGATCCTGATCCAGGACAAGCGGGATACGCCACTCTTCAAGCGGGGCGGCGACTGGTACAGCCCAACCAAGACGCCGACACAGAACATGATCGCCTACGTCAACGTCCGGCGATGGGGAGTGCGGGTGCTCAGCACCCCGAGAGAGTAGGAGAGGGCACGTCGTGAGAGGCGAGCAGTGCATCCACTGCGGCTCGACGAACACCAAGACGTACGAGTTCAAGCCGCCACCCCTCAAGCGCAGCGGATTCCATCGCTGCGACCCGACCTGTACAAAGCCCGCCATCCTGTGCCTGAAGTGCCGGATGGTCCGAGAGATCCACGGAGAGGAGACGCAGAAGTGAGCATCGACAAGGACGTACGGGCCCTGGCCAAGAAGTTCCGCGCCGAAGGGGTCAGCTTCGTCAGTGCCGCCCAGCTCAAGCTCGTTGAGTAGGTGTGCAAGTGTGACAGCCGAAACGCCGGGAGGCGTCGGGGTGGGGTGGCTCCCACCTCCTGACGATGGCAGCCAGGCGAGAGGAGACCGCGGTGCACGAGATCGGCCCCGAGTTCGGCGAGAAGCTGGGACTGGCCCAGGGGGACACCGTTGAGGTGGTCACGGACCACTGGGACGAGGTGGTCGCCTCCAAGGGGGAGCGTGGAGAGGTCACGCACTTCGTGAACGACGGGGTGACGACCTTCACCTACGTCCTGATCAACGGCTCGCACTTCCCCTTCGAGCCGGACGAGATCAAGAAGGTCGAGGCCGGAGAGTGAAGTACCTGAAGGTCAGCGTGAGCGGCCCGTACATCAACACAGACAGGGTGTCGTACATCCCTGTCGCGGACGACTTCGTGAAGGACGGCGAGGCGGACCAGAAGTACATCGAGGACCAGGTCTGGGAGTACGTCGAATCCTGGTCCGAGCTGGTCGACGAGGATCAGGTCCCCGAGGATGAGCGATGAAGCCCCTGACCCCGTTCGTGCGTAACGGCCGGCTGTACGTCCTGATCCCCGGCGCCGGCCTGTGCCGCCTGGGTTCGTGGGGATGGCAGCCGGTATGAGGATCACCCCGAGGGCGTACGAGATCA
Organism: Streptomyces sp. ID05-39B; assembly: GCF_033794725.1. Classification (NCBI taxonomy): domain Bacteria; kingdom Bacillati; phylum Actinomycetota; class Actinomycetes; order Kitasatosporales; family Streptomycetaceae; genus Streptomyces; species Streptomyces sp. ID05-39B. The sequence continues at coordinate 78,283 of NZ_JARGEF010000002.1, forward strand.
AGAAGATCGTCGACATCCTCGAAGACCCCACGTTCGACAGCCCCGACCAGATGGCGAAGGCCGTGATCAAGGAGGTCGGGGACATGCTCCAGATGCGTGACCTCTACGTCCTGACCCATACGTGGGCCGATGGGACCAAGGGCCTGAACATGGGCCCCTTCGGCGCCGCCGCCGAGGCGGAGAGCTTCGCCAAGAAGATGTCCTTCGGAGGCACCGGCAAGGTCATCCCGCTGACGTCCTCCGGGGTCCTGCTGGCCAACCATGACGGCAAGAAGTCGTGGCCCGGCTACTGCTGGGACTCCGACTGCGGGCACTCGCCCGTGAACCATGCCATCGACGGATCAAGTCGCGGTAAGTGTCACATCGCGACGTGTAAGTGTGACAAGTTTGTCAAGGACGACCCGACCGTCAAGGCGAAGAAGACCACGGCCCGCAAGACGGGCGGAGCGAAGGCGATCAACGAGCTATGAGCAACTGCGACTGGCGGGCGTGCCCGTGCGGTACGAAGCGAGCGTTCCTGAGCGAGCGGGACGCCGAGAAGGCGCTGGGTAGGGCCCAGGCCAAGAGGAGCAGGCAGGGGGCGGCGCGAGGCACCATGCGCGGCCTGAGGGTGGAGTCCCGGTACTACGAGTGCGACTTCGGGAGCTTCCACCTGACGAGCGAGAACCGCTCGTCGTACGAGAACCGGATCAACACGTGAAGGGCCAGGAGGCGAGGGAGACGCGCGCCCGCCTTCGCGCCGAGGTGCGACTCGCCACGCTGCGAGAGGTCCGGAAGGCGGCAATCGCCATGGACCGCAACCCGAACAACGACCCGTACCTCTGGGGATACGGCGGGTCGGAGATCTGCAAAATGCTCAGCGACAAGACGCGCGAGGCGCGAATTCTCTTCGAGGAGGCTGTGTAAGTGACGCTGAACATCGGACCGCTTGAGCCGGTCAACGAGGACGACATCCTGATCGTCTACGCCTTCCACCAGGCCCGCCTCTACCCCGAGTTCGACCGGGGCAAGGTCTTCACCCTGCACGGAGTCGCCGCCTTCGGCCAGCTCCGCGGCAGGCGCCCGAAGAGGGTGTTCCACACCGGCCTCGGCCTGAGCAGGGAGGCCGGCCGCCTCATGGAGGTGCTAAAGGAGCTGGAGTACCGCTACGGCACCCGAGTGCACCACGTCAACGAGCTTCACATGTACGACGAGGAGCCGGCCAGTGCGTGATGAGCGCCCCGCCATCGCGGTCTTCATGGTCGCGATCTTCATCCTCGGCATGCTGACCGGCGCCCTCATCACCGACCACGCCTGGAAGGCCGAGATCAACCAGACCGAGGAGGCACCCACCCCGTGACCGACATCCGCTTCCGCTCTGACGTCACCGTCGAGCTCGTCAAGGCCAGCGCCACTGACTCCGACGTCGCCACCGCGGCCCGAGTCTCCACCATCGGCGGCTCGCACGAGGAGGTCGTCGACCTGGAGAAGGACGAGGGTCTGATCAACTTCCTGATGCGGGACCGGCACGGCAGCCCCTTCGAGCACACCAGCTTCACCTTCTACGTCGAGGCGCCGCTGTTCGTGGCCCGCGAGCACATGCGCCACCGTGTCGGCCACTCGTATAACGAGGAGAGTGGACGCTACAAGGAGCTCCAGCCCGTCTTCTACGTGCCGGCCGCGGACCGCCCCCTGATTCAGGTGGGCAAGCCCGGCGCCTACGAGTTCGAGGCCGGCTCCGCCGTGACCGCCCTCTACACTCGCTGCACCCTGGAGCAGTCCTACGTCGACAGCTACGAGGCGTACGCGGCCCTCATCCGCAACGACGTCGCCCGCGAGGTGGCCCGCATGGCTCTGCCGGTGGGGATCTTCACCTCGTACTACGTCACCTGCAACGCCCGCAGCCTGATGCACTTCCTCGGGCTGCGCACCAAGAGCGTGATCGCCGCCTTCCCGTCCTTCCCTCAGCGGGAGATCGAGATGGTCGCCGAGAAGATGGAAGACCGCTTCGCCGAGCTGATGCCCATAACGTACGCCGCCTTCAACAAGAGCGGGCGGGTCGCCCCTTGACCCCCGAAGACTGGCTCGACCACTGGATGAGTAAGGCTCCAGTGCTCGACGACGACACGGTCGACGGCATCCTTGAGCTGATGGACCTAAAGTAACGGAAGGCCCACACCCAGGCAGGGTGTGGGCCTTCTTGTGTTCACGCGAATACGGGCTCGACCCGAGCGGGGTCGAACGCTCCGCCTCGCTTGCCGTCGCGTGCCGGATGGATGATCACGGCCTTCAGTATGGCCCGGACGATGATCCGCTGACGCTCCACCGACAGACCCTCCCAGCCAGACTTCAGGAGCTCGGGCGTGATGGCCCGAATGGGCGGAGTCGCCGTATGGACGGCTCGATCGGCCTTCAGGTCCATTCGCTGGGCCTCCAGTTCATCCAGTGTGACCACGTACGAGGCTGCGCGGACCTTCTTGGCAGCCCAGAGTGCCTTCAGCTCCGCGATCTGCTCCTCAACGTCCTTCAGCTCACCCTCTCGCGCCCAAACTCCAGGCTCGGGCACCAGGAGTCGCTCCTTGCTCGCGCGGACAGCCTGAGCCCACACCAGCTTCTTAATCAGGTCGTCCACGCGGGGCCCGGAGGCGCCCATCTTGCCGCAGGCGTCCGGGTGAGCCTTGTTGCAGTTGTAGGCGAAAGACTGCGACTTCTTGCCTCGCACCCACACCGTCTTGCCGACCATCGGATAGCCGCAACGCCCGCAGCGGACGATGCGGGAGAGCAGGTACTTCACCGAACTCTTCTCCTGCGGTCCGGCAGAGGATCGTCCAGCCTTCAACGCGACAAGCTGTTCGTACTTGTCGAGATCCGGCCCGCCCTCGGGCGTGGTGAAGATGGGCTCCCAGTCACCCATCACGTACCCGCCATCGGCGGTGGTCTGAGGCTCGCCGAGGTAGATCCGGATGCCGAAGCTGCGGGCCCGGTAGATCAGGGTCTTGGTGCCGGCCCAGGTGAACGGCTTCCCCGTGTTCGGATTCACCGCGCCCGCCTCGGCCAGGTACTCCATACAGGTGGCGATCTTGTCCCCGGCGAGGTGCGCCTCGACGATCTTCCGAACGAGTGCGGCTGCCTCATGATCCAACTTCGAGCGGTCGTCCTTGCGCCAGCCGAAGGGGTGGGTGCCTCCGTGGTACTCGCCCTTCTGCGCCTTGCGTTGGACCTCCCGCTTGATGCGACGCGACGCGTCCTCAGAAGACTTGTTCGCGATGGACACGAAGAGTCGGGCGGAGAAGCGACCGTCCCCCGTGGTGAGGTCGTAGTTCTGGCCGGACCCGGTCTTGAAGATCAGATTCAGGCCACACGTCTCGTAGTGGTCGATGACTCTTTCGAGGTCACGAGGCTGCCGGAAGATGCGGTCGATGTCGTAGCCGACGATGCCGGCCAGCTTGCCCGCGGCCAGGTCTCGCACCATCCGGTCGAAATCGGGGCGGCGGACGTTTCGCTTGAAGGCGGAGAGGCTGTTGTCCTCATAGATCTTGACCGGTCGACCGAAAGGCTCGGCGATCTGCGTGACGTCCTCGCGCTGCTTCTCGACGCCCTTTCGCTCCATTTCGGCGCCCTCTTCGGTGGAGATCACGCCCGCCTCGACGGCCCGCCGGATCTCCAGGAGATCGGCCTCCGAGATCCGGCAGTAGCCCCCGATGGGTAGCCCCGGTGCCGGGTCCTTCCGTGCCATGATGTGTCCACCCCTCGCTCAACAGCCTGGGGTAGAGTGTAGCCACTCAATACGGAACTACGTCAAACGCCGCGTGGGCCGGGTAGGCGTGGTAGCAGTTCGTCCAGACGCGGCCGGCCTGGATGGCCCGTCCAGCCCGGTAAGCCGTGTTGATGTCCCGCGTCCACACCCCGGCGCCGAGGCCGTACGACGTGTCGTTGGCGATCTTCACGGCGTCGTCGAAGTCGTCGAACGAGGCCACGGAGACGACCGGGCCGAAGATCTCCTCCTGGAAGATCCGCATACGGTTGTCGCCCTCGAAGATGGTCGGCTGCACGTAGTAGCCGCCCTTCAACTCGCCGTCGTAGTCGGCTCGTTCGCCGCCGGTGAGGATCCTGGCGCCCTCCTGCCGGCCGATGTCGATGTAGGAGAGGATCTTCGTGAGCTGGTCGCCGGAGGCCTGGGCGCCGATCATCGTGTCGGTGTCGAGAGGGTGTCCGGGCTTGATCAGCTCGGTGCGGGCGACGGCGGCAGCCATGAACTCCGAGTAGTTGCCGCGCTGGATCAGTCCGCGCGACGGGCAGGTGCACACCTCGCCCTGGTTCAGCGCGAACATCGTGAAGCCCTCCAGGGCCTTGTCGCGCAGGTCGTCGTCCTTCTCCCAGACATCGTCGAAGAAGATGTTCGGCGACTTGCCGCCCAGCTCCAGCGTGACGGGCTTCAGGTTCTCCGCGGCGTACTGCATGATCAGCCGCCCGGTAGCCGTCTCACCGGTGAACGCGATCTTCGCCACCCGCGGGCTGGACGCCAACGGCTTGCCCGCCTCCTCGCCGAAGCCGTTGACGATGTTCACCACACCGGGCGGCAACAGGTCGGCGACCAGGCTCATCCAGTAGTGCAGCGAGACCGGCGTCTGCTCGGCCGGTTTGATGACGACCGCGTTGCCCGCGGCGAGAGCCGGCGCGAGCTTCCACGTCGCCATCAGGATGGGGAAGTTCCACGGGATGATCTGCGCGACGACTCCGAGCGGCTCATGGAAGTGGTAGGCCACCGTGTCCTCGTCGATCTCGCTGAGCGCTCCCTCCTGCCCGCGGACCGCACCCGCGAAGTAGCGGAAGTGGTCGATGGCCAGCGGGATGTCCGCCGCCAGCGTCTCGCGGACCGGCTTGCCGTTCTCCCAGGTCTCCGCGACCGCCAGCGGCTCCAGGTACGCCTCCATACGGTCCGCGATCTTCAGCAGGATGTCGGAGCGCTCGGTCGCCGACGTCCTGCCCCAGCCCGGCGCGGCCGCGTGCGCCGCGTCGAGCGCCCGCTCCATGTCCTCCGCCGTGCCGCGCGCCACCTCGGTGAACGGCTGCCCGTTCACCGGAGACGGGTTCTCGAAGTACTGGCCACGAGCCGGAGGCACGTACTCGCCGCCGATGAAGTGGTCGTAACGCGCCTGGTAGGAGACGATCGAGCCTTCGGTTCCGGGCGCCGCGTAACGGGTCATGGTGGACTGCCTCCCTGAGCAGCGCTGCCCGCCGTTGGGCAGCTCTGCGCGCGAGGCTAGGGAAGCCGACGTTGCATCCACGTTGCGGAGCGCGGAGGGCGTAGTGCCGGTGGTGCCTGGCGACCCCGGACGCGGGTCGCGCCGACCGTCGCGTCCGGTCCTGCGGATCCTTACGGCCCTCGCGGCCCACCGGTGTTGTCAGCCGCGCGTCCACGACGCCGGTGCCGCCAGCTCCGACTCCAGCGCGGCCAGCCGAGCCCGTACCGCTGCCGTGGGCCGTGCCGATACCAGCGCCCGCCATACGCCGACGTCCTCCTCGCCCCACGGCGCGTGCGCCCAGTCCGTGAGCAGGTCGGGGTCCCGGCCGGCGATCAGGGCGGCACGCAGGCTGTCGGCCAGACGGTTGCGGAGCCGCACCACCGCCGGTGCCTGCGACGCCGGCAACGGCGGACCCGAGTACGCCGTGACCGCGGCCGTGACCGCGCCGGCCGCAAGCCGCCGCTCCACGACGGCGATGTCCGACTCGACGGGAACGGTGAGCCGGTACGGCCGCGAGGCCACCAGCCCAGGACCGAGCACCCCGCGCAGTCGGGCGAGCTCGGCTCGCAGGGTCACCGGAGTCACCGACTCGTCCTCGTACACCGCGCACAGCAGCTCGTCCCCGGTCAGCCCCTCCGGATGGCGGGCCAGCAGCACCAGGATCTCGCTGTGCCGCCTACTGAGCCTGATCCGTCGCCCGTCGGCCGCGAGCCACGCCTCGTCGCGGCCCAGCACGGTCAGCCGGGGAGGGTCGGTCTCCGGCCGCGCGGGGGCGAGCAGCGCGAGGTGGGACTCGGCGGCCCGCGCGACCGCCTGGACGAAGGCCAGACTGTGCGGGTGCGCCAGCCCGTCCCCGCCGGTGATGTCCACCGCGCCCAGCACCCGCCCGGTCCGCGGATCGTGCACCGGCGCCGCCGCGCACGTCCACGGCTGCACCCGCCGGATGAAGTGCTCGGCCGCGAACACCTGCACCGGCCGGTCCAGGGCGACCGCCGTCCCCGGTGCGTTCGTCCCCACGGAGGTCTCCGCCCACCGCGCGCCCGGCACGAAGTTCATCCGCTCCGCCTGGCGCCGCGTCGCCGGATGGCCCTCGACCCACAGCAGCCGGCCGTGCGCGTCGCACACGGCGAGGAGATGCTTTCCGTCGGCGGCGAACGTGCCCATCAGCTCCCGGAACAGCGGCATCACCCGCGTCAGCGGATGCTCGGACCGGTAGGTGCCGAGGTCTCCGTCGGTCAGCTCCACGCTCGCGGTGCCGTCCGGCCCGACGCCCGCCCGCGCCGAACGCCGCCACGAGTCGGCCACCACCGACCGCACCGGCCGCGGCACGGTGCCGGCCGCGGTGAACGCGTCGTGCGCCCGCCGCAGGACCCGTACACGCTCGGCAGGGTCGGCCCCCGGTTCCAGGGCCACCCAGGGATCGGTCAAGTCGGCCTCCCGGCAGGCGATGCGGCTGGGGACATCGTCACTCCGGGTGTGCGCTCCGACAACCGTTTGGACCAGGGTCTCCCGAAAGAGCGGGAGGCCGCGCCCTCGTCAGGCGGAGTTGACGAGTCTGAGGTAGCGGACCCAGGCCCAGTCGGGGCCGGGGTCGGTGTGGTCGGTGCCGGGTACCTCGTGGTGGCCGATGATGTGAGCCCGGTCCTTGGGGATGCCGTACCGGTCGCAGACGGACGCCGTGAGCCGGGCGGACCGCTCGTAGAGGGCGTCGGTGAAGTAGGCCGGCCGGCCCACCCACCCTTCGTGCTCGATACCGATGCTCCGTGTGTTGTGGTCCCAGTTCCCCGCGTGCCAGGCGACGTCCGACTCCCGCACGCACTGCGCCACATGACCGTCCGCGGAACGCACCACGTAGTGCGCGGACACCCTCTTCTTCGGATTCTGGAAAACGGACAGCGCCTGGGCATAGGTGGTCTGCGTGACATGGATGACGACCCGGTCGACGGTGTACGTCGTGGGGCGGCTGGACGCCGTGTAGCTGGAGGATGCGGCCGGCTGCCACTCGGCCGGCGGGTAGTCCACGGCCTGACTCTGCGCACCGGCTCGCGCGTCGGGAAGCAGCGCGTACGGTACGGCGGCGAGGGCGGCGCCCTTCAGGATCCGGCGCCTGTCGAGGAGGGGGAGTGGCCTGGTTCGTTCCACGGATGATGCCTTTCGAGGACAGGGGCGTGCGGGACCCGACAACGGCTCGGTGCGGGGCGTGCGTCAGCTGAAGCAGCGGCCGGGAGGGTGTCTCCGACTGCGCCCGCGTGGATCACGTTACGGCGCCCGGCGCCGCGCAGCCGGGAACGTCCGGGATCGGTGGACAACCGCGGCGCTGTGGACAACTCCCTCGCCCGAAGGGGGAGTTCCGGGGCGCGAGGCGGCTCTTCGGTCCGGGGGCGCCGAGGTTCCTGTGGACGCGGACGTAGATGCGGACGCGGTTGCGCCACGCGGATACCGCACGCCGATTCGGATGCCGGACGGGGAGGGCGACGGACGGGGAGGGCGACGGACGGGGCGTCAACCGCGGCGCGGGGCCGCCGACCCGGCGCCGTGTCCGGGCGTCACGACCCGGTCGGGCGGCACTGCCGTACGGAGAGGAACCGTCTGCCGGTGGTCGCCCGGTGTGCCTGCTGGGGCATCAGACCTCTCCCGAGCGCCTTCGGCACGGCCCGTCCTTCCAGCACATCACAGCCCCATCGACGCCCCCGGGCAGCGAGAGCACCGGCCCTCAACCCCGACCCGCCACCCCCGCAGGGTCGTCCAGCACCGCCCGCACCACGGAGTGCGCCGCGCCGAGGAGCGGACCCTCGGGCCCCAGCCGGGAGACGGACACCGGGCAGGGCGGGCCGGCCGTGCGGCGGGCGAGTTCGGACTCCAGGGACGGCAGCAGCCAGGGCGCGAGTCCGGCGAGCGCACCGCCCAGCACGACAGCCTCGGGGTCCAGCAGATTGAGCGCTCCGGTCAGGGCGACGCCCAGCGCCGTCCCCGCCTCGCGCAGTGCCCGCCGTACTTCCTCGTCACCGTCCGCCGCGCGCCGGGCCAGCAGCCCTACGCGGTCCTCGCCCAGTTCCAGGCCGGCCGCGCGCAGCACCGCCTCCTCACCGGCGTACTGCTCAAGACAGCCCCGGCTGCCGCACCCGCAGTCCGGGCCGTCGGGATGGACCGGCACATGCCCGAGTTCACCGGCGAAGCCGCGGGTACCGCGCAGCAGGCTGCCGTCGACGACGAGCGCGGCACCGATGCCGATCTCCGCCGACACGTGCAGAAAGTCGCGTGGGGTGTCCGCCCCGAGCCAGAGTTCGGCGAGACCGCCGAAGTTCGCCTCGTTGTCCACGGTGAGCGGGAACTCGCCGGGCAGCAGGGCGCCCAGGTCGACATCGTGCCAGTCGAGGTTCGGGGCGCGTACGACGGTGCGGGCGTCGCGGCCCACCAGACCCGGGACGGCCACCGCGAGTCCCGCAGGCCACAGCCCCTCGCGCTCCCCGTCGGCCACGACCCGGCGCACCAGGGCGGTGAGTTCGCGGAGTACCGGTTCGGGTGCACGGCCCCGGTTGGTGCCGTGCCGTACGGCACGTGCCCGCACCTCGCCGCGCAGATCGACGGCGCAGACGGCGAGGTGGTCGACGCCGATCTCCGCACCGATCCCCGCCGGGCCGCGGCCGCTGACCGCGAGCGCCGACCCTGGCCGGCCCACCCTGCCGGGCCGCTCAGGACCCAGCTCCTCGATCAGGCCGGTGCGTATCAGCTCGTCGACGAGCGTCGAGACCGCAGCACGGGTCAGGCCGATGTGCGAGGCGACCGCTGCCCGTGACAGCGGTCCCTCGGCGCTGACCGCGTGCATCACCCGGGCGAGGTTGCGGCGGCGCATGCCCTGCTGCGTGTCGGGCAGTGCTCGCCCGGGGCCGGTCGGGCGAGCCTCGTGCGGCGGTGCGCTCATGCCTCCGTCGATCCTCAGTGGGTGTCCGTGCCCCGCTCCAGCAGCGGGGCCGCGTCGGAGAGTACCCCGGCGATCCTGGCCAGGGCCGCCTCGTCCCGCTCGACGGCGTCGAGCACCGGGCCACGCGCGGTGTTCCAGCGCCGGGCCACGGCGGCCGGGTCCTCCCCGGTGAGCAGGCCGGCCGCCTGTGCCGCGGCGCCCAGCGCGACGAGTTCCCTGGCCTCCGGGATCTGCACGGGCCGCCCGGACAGCCGGCGCACGGTCTGCTGCCAGGCCGTGCCGCGGGCGCCGCCGCCGATCAGCAGGAGAGGGGCCGAGCGGTCCGCGTCCTCGTCCAGGACCAGGTCCAGCGCGCCGAGCAGGGAGTGCACGGCACCGTCGTAGGCGGCCTGGAGCAGCTGGCCGGCGGTGGTGTCGTGGCGCAGGCCGTGCAGCAGACCGGAGGCGTTCGGCAGGTTCGGGGTGCGCTCGCCGTCCAGGTAGGGCAGGAGCGTGAGGCCGGTGGTGGGCTCGACGGCCTCGCGGTCCAGGCCCAGCAGTGTGGCGATCCGGTCGACGGCGAGGGTGCAGTTCAGCGTGCAGGCCAGCGGCAGCCAGTCGCCGTGCGCGTCGGCGAAGCCGGCCACCGTGCCCGTCGGGTCGGCCGGACGGCGCTTCGACACGGCGTACACCGTGCCCGAGGTGCCGAGGCTCAGCACCGGAGTGCCGGGGCGCAGGCCGAGGCCCAGCGCCGCCGCGGCGTTGTCGCCGGTGCCCGCGGCGACCAGGGTTCCCTTGGAGAAGGGCAGGTCGTGGCTGTCCCGCACGGTGCCCGCGACCTCGCCGGGCCGCACCACGCGCGGCAGCAGCGCCGGGTCGAGGCCCACGTGCGCCAGGATCTCCGCGTCGTACGCCTCGGTCCCGGAGGCCCACCAGCCGGTGCCGGAGACGTCGCCGCGGTCGGTCGTGCCCTCGCCCGTGAGGCGTTCGGTGAGGTAATCGTGGGGGAGGCGTACGGCCTTCGTCGCGCGCAGGGCCTGCGGTTCGTGCTCGGCGAGCCAGGCCCACTTCGTCACGGTGAAGGATGCGGCCGGCACAGATCCGGTGCGCTCCGCCCAGAACTTCGCGCCACCCAGTTCCTCCGTCAGCCGGCGGGCCTGCGGGGCCGAGCGCACGTCGTTCCACAGCAGCGCCGGGCGCACCGGCTCACCGCGCTCGTCCAGCGTCACGAGCCCGTGCTGCTGCCCGCCGATCGACACCGCCGCCGCTTCGTGCGCAGCGTCACCGCACTGGCGCAGGGCCTCGTGCAGGGCCTCCCACCACTGGCGCGGGTCGCTCTCCCGGCCGGCGCCGGAGGACACCGTGTGCGGCGCCTGGCCGCTCGCGACGACCTGACCGGTGGCCGCGTCGACCACCAGGACCTTGGTGGACTGGGTGGACGTGTCCACGCCGACGACGAGCGGTCCCTCGGCTGCTGACATCGAGATCTCCCTAACTTTTTCCGCGGCTCTGCGGGATCTGACTTCCCAGAGATGCCTCCGCATACTAATTTGTAAACGGCCATGACGAAATAGTCTGCAAGCAAGGAGCCGCGGCAATGAGCTACCAGCCCACCCCCGACGACAGGTTCACCTTCGGTCTGTGGACCGTCGGCTGGCAGGGACGCGACCCGTTCGGTGACGCCACGCGCGGCGCCCTGGACCCGGTCGAGACGGTGCAGCGCCTGGCCGAGCTGGGCGCGCACGGTGTGACCTTCCATGACGACGACCTGATCCCCTTCGGGTCCTCCGACAGCGAGCGCGAGGCGCACATCAAGCGCTTCCGCCAGGCGCTGGACGCCACCGGCATGAAGGTGCCGATGGCCACCACCAACCTCTTCACGCACCCCGTCTTCAAGGACGGCGCGTTCACCGCGAACGACCGCGACGTGCGCCGATACGCCCTGCGCAAGACGATCCGCAACATCGACCTGGCCGCCGAGCTGGGTGCGAAGACCTACGTCGCCTGGGGCGGACGTGAGGGCGCGGAGTCCGGCGCGGCCAAGGACGTGCGCGTGGCCCTCGACCGCATGAAGGAGGCCTTCGACCTCCTCGGCGAGTACGTCGTGGATCAGGGCTATGACCTGCGCTTCGCCATCGAGCCCAAGCCCAACGAGCCGCGCGGCGACATCCTGCTGCCCACCGTCGGCCACGCCCTGGCGTTCATCGAGCGCCTGGAGCGCCCGGAGATGTACGGCGTCAACCCCGAGGTCGGCCACGAGCAGATGGCGGGCCTGAACTTCCCGCACGGGATCGCCCAGGCCCTGTGGGCGGGCAAGCTCTTCCACATCGACCTCAACGGTCAGTCCGGCATCAAGTACGACCAGGACCTCCGCTTCGGCGCCGGCGACCTGCGCTCGGCGTTCTGGCTGGTCGACCTGCTGGAGACCGCCGGCTACAGCGGCCCGCTCCACTTCGACTTCAAGCCGCCGCGCACCGAGGACCTGGACGGCGTGTGGGCCTCCGCCGCCGGCTGCATGCGCAACTACCTGATCCTCAAGGAGCGTGCGGCGGCCTTCCGCAACGATCCCGAGGTCCAGCAGGCCCTGCGCGACTCGCGCCTGGACGAGCTGGCCCAGCCGACCGCCGCAGACGGCCTTCAGGGCCTGCTCGCCGACCGTGGTGCGTTCGAGGACTTCGACACCGAGGCGGCCGCCGCGCGTGGGATGGCCTTCGAGCGCCTCGACCAGCTGGCCATGGACCACCTGCTCGGCGCCCGCGGCTGACGGCACGCGCGCGTGGGTGCCCCAGGGCGCTCGCGCGCGCCGTCCGTCGCGCACACGCGTGTGTGCGGCGGACGCCGATGTCCGCCCCCGACCCCTGCGGCTTCGGCCTGCACTCGCGTGTGCGTGACGAGCACACCCGCGGCTGCCCGGCGGCCTCCGTGCGGAGTACGTCGGAATCATGCCGTCCATGGCATGCGCGCGTATCAACTTCCGTGCGAGGCTCGCGCTTCGGCCGCTCCGGCGCGAGGCTGGACGCCATGGCCATGCCGCCCGTACCGCCCAAGCCGCCCGGCCCGCCGGGTGACACGCCGCCTCCGGGCGGTTTCGGACCGCCCGCGCCGGACTTCGGCCCCGGAGGCGGTGACCGGCCCCCGTCCGGGCCGCCTCCTGGGCCGCCCGGACCTCCCGACGGCCCCAGGAGGCGCAGGAGTCCCCTCTTCGCCGTGCTTGCGCTGCTGGCCGCCGCCGCGGTCGTGCTCGCCGTCGTGCTGGTGGCTTCCGGGAACGACGATTCTCCGGACGGCGACCCACCGCCGGGGAAGGGATCCTCACCCGCCCCCTCGCTCAGTGTCCCGAGCGAGCTTCCCAGCGGATTCCCGACCGAGCTGCCCACCCAGTTGCCCAGCGAACTGCCGTCCCAGCTCCCCAGCGACCTGCCGAGCGACCTGCCGACCGCGCTGCCGAGCGATCTCGAGTCGCTCCTGCCGTCCCTGGAGGAACTGCTGCCGTGACCGCGCCGCCGTGCGGCACACGCGCGTGATGCCGTGTGCCGCACGCGCGTGATGCCGTGTGCGACACACAGGTGTGCCGTGCGGCACGCACACACGCGTCCCGCACGGCACGGCTCACCGGCCGGGTGTCAGAGGCCCTTCGGAAGGCGGACGTACGTCACCTTCGTCTCGATGCCGCTGGTGTCGCGGTTCACGAGCGCGACGCCCCACCTCGGGAAAGCGCTTCCTCAGCTTCCTCCGATTACTCCGCCTGTCCCGTCCCCTCGGACCCCACGGCGGCCAGGGCGGTCGCCGGATCCTGGGCCGCGTCCCCGGCCGGCACCCAGCGCCCGCGCTCCTTGCGGTACGGCCACCAGCGGCCGTCCCGCCCGAGGCGCAGCTGGCCGGCCGGCCCGGCCGGCCCGGCCACGGTCCAGCGGTTGCCCCGCACCCGCAGCACCGGCCGCTCGTCCTCCTCCCAGGCCGTGTTCAGGGCGGCACGCGCGCGTGCGAGTGCCTCGCCCTCGACGGCCCACTCCTCCTCGAGCACCGCCAGGGCGGCCACGCCCCCGGTGCGCCAGGCCCGCACGGCCAGCGCCAGTTGCTCCCGGCTGCGTCCCGTGCCGGTGGCCAGCCGGTCCAGCACGGACCGCGTCGAGTTGGTACCCCGGTCTCCGGGGAGTCCCGCGGCCAGCCGCACCGCGTCCTCACCGACCGTCAGAGCCCTCGCCGGAGCCGCCCGTTTCGCCCCGCCGCGCACCGCCTCCGCGAGCAGGACGTGGGCCTGCGCTGCCGTACGGGCGGCCAGTGCCTCCAGGGCCGCTGGTTCGACTTCGCCGGGAGGTGGAGCCTCGGTGTCCAACCTGGGCGGCACACCGGGCTGTTCGGGCAGCTCCGGCACGGCGGGCAGCGGAGGAAGGACATGCCCCGCGAGATACGCCTCCACCGCATCGACGCCCTGCTGCGGCGAGGGTTCGGGCTCCGTCGGCACCGCGGTGCTGCGGGCCTGGAGATCGGCGAGGAGAGCCTGTTCGGCACGTCCGCGAAGGAGCAGCAGGACGAACGGGTCCTGATCGAGCAGCCGCGCCACCTGATAGCACAGGGCCGCCGTATGGCCACAGTGGTCCCAGGCGTCGCAGCCGCACTCCGCCTCCAGGTCGCCCAGCCCCGGCAGCAGCTCGATGCCCGCGGTCTCCGCGTCCTCGACCAGATGCGGCGGCATCTCACGGTCGAGCAACGCGGCGACATGTCCGGCCCGTTCCACGGTCAGGTCCAGGAACCGGTCCCACTGGGCGTCCGTCAGGACGTCGAGCAGCACGTCGGCCCTGTACCCCGTGCCGTCACGGTCCCGGACGACAGCCGTGATCCGTCCGGGCCGCACCGACACCGCGCCCACCGCTCCCGCGCGCGCGAGCCTGCGGCCCGTCCGCACCTGCTCTCCGTCCAGCGCTCCGCCCTCCAGGGCCGCCAGCCACGCCCGACCCCACCAGGACTGGGCGAACCCCCTGCCGTGCGCGGGGGGCAGTGCCTCGAAAGTACGTTCCCGTTCGTTGTCGTACGCGTTCATCGTGTGCCCCCTCGCAGTTCCACCAGCTCGGCCAGTTCGGCGTCCGACAGCGCCGTGAACCCCGCCTCGCCGGAGCCGAGCACCGCGTCGGCGAGACGCTGTTTGCGCCGCAGCATGTCGGCGATGCGGTCCTCGATCGTGCCCTCCGCGATCAGCCGGTGCACCTGCACCGGCCGGGTCTGCCCGATGCGGTAGGCGCGGTCGGTGGCCTGCGCCTCGACGGCCGGGTTCCACCAGCGGTCGTAGTGCACCACGTGCTCCGCGCGCGTGAGGTTGAGTCCGGTACCGGCCGCCTTGAGCGACAGCAGGAACACGGGGACCTCGCCGGCCTGGAAGCGCGCCACCATCGCCTCGCGCGCGGCGACGGGCGTGCCGCCGTGCAGGAACTGGGTCGGTACGCCCCGCGCGGCCAGATGCCGTTCGAGGACCCGCGCCATGCCGACGTACTGCGTGAACACCAGGACGCCGGCCCCCTCGACGAGGATCGTGTCGAGCAGTTCGTCCAGCAGTTCCAGCTTTCCCGAGCGTCCGGCGGTCCTCGGCCGGTCCTCCTTGAGGTATTGCGCCGGGTGGTTGCAGATCTGTTTGAGGCCGGTCAGGAGCTTCACGACCAGCCCACGCCGTGCCATGTCGTCGGCCTCGGCGATCGCCGCGAGCGTCTCGCGCACCACGGCCTCGTACAGGCCCGTCTGCTCCTTGGTGAGGAACACCGGGCGATCGGTCTCGGTCTTGGGCGGCAGCTCGGGCGCGATGCCCGGGTCCGACTTGCGGCGGCGCAGCAGGAACGGGCTGACGAGCCGGGTGAGCCGCTCCGCCGCGGTCGGGTCCCCGCCCGCCTCGACGGCTCGGGCGTAGCGCGTGCGGAACGTGCCGAGCCGGCCCAGCAGCCCGGGTGTCGTCCAGTCCAGGATGGCCCACAGTTCCGACAGGTTGTTCTCGACCGGCGTGCCCGTGAGCGCCACGCGCGCGCGTGCCCCGATGCTGCGCAGCGCCCGCGCGGTCTCCGAGTAAGGGTTCTTCACATGCTGCGCCTCGTCCGCGACCACCAGACCCCACGCCACCTCGCCGAGCCGGCCGGCGTCCAGGCGCAGCGTTCCGTACGTGGTGAGGATGAACTCCCCGTCGGCCAGGTCCGCCAGATCGCGCCGCGGCCCGTGGAAGCGGCGTACCGGTGTGCCGGGGGCGAACCTCTCGATCTCCCGTTGCCAGTTGCCCATCAGGGAGGTCGGGCACACCACCAGGGTCGGCCCGGCGGCCGAAGGGTCCGTCCGGCGGTGCAGATGGAGGGCGATCAGGGTGATGGTCTTGCCCAGACCCATGTCGTCGGCCAGGCAGCAGCCGAGCCCGAGGGACGTGTTCCTGGCCAGCCAGCCGAGGCCGCGTCGCTGGTAGTCGCGCAGCGTCGCATCGAGCCCGGCAGGCTGCTCCACCGGCTCCTGGTCGTCCGGGCGCGTCAGCCGCTCCCGCAGGCCCGCCAGCCATCCGGTGGGCTGGACCTCGACCCGACGGCCGTCGACCTCCGTGGAGCCCGTCAGGGCCGCACCCAGCGCATCGATCGGTGACACCTTGCGGTCCTGCCGGTCCCGCGCGCGACGCAGTTCCCGGGGGTCGATCAGCACCCACTGGTCGCGCAGCCGGACGAGCGGCCGGTTCGCCTCCGCGAGGCGGTCCAGTTCCTCGTGCGTGAGGCGCCGGTCGCCGAGCGCGAACGACCAACTGAAACTGAGCAGCGCATCCGCGGACAGCAACGACGGCGCGTCCGAGCCTGACCTGTCCGGTACGGGAACCTCGTCCGGAGGGCCCACCACCGCGCGGGCGGTGAGCGTGCGGGCCAGCTCCCGGGGCCAGTGCACCTCCACTCCCGCCCCGGCGAGCGCCCGCGATCCCTCGCCCAGGAGTTCGGTGACTTCCTCGTCGAGCAGATCGACGGCGTCCGGGACGGCCGCCGACAGCAGGGGCGTGAGGGCCGGCCACGCGCGGGCGGCACGGCGCAGGGCGAGAAGGGCGTCCATTCGCGCGCGTGGGCCGAAGGCCTGGTGGCCCGCGCCGGTGTCCTGCCAGATCTCGGCGGCGTCCGCGACGAGCGAGGGATCACTCACGCTGTGCACCTGGGGCACGGCGCGGAAGGCCGCCACCGCCTCGGGGGCCGCGGGGGAGAGACCCGAGACCTCGATCCGCAGTGAGACCCGCACCCCCGCGTCGTGTCCTGCCGCGACATCGGCGGCCCAGGACCGCAGTTGCGGCACGTGCAGCGGTTGTGATGCCGCGTAGGCCGCACCGCCCGTCAGCAGCGGGGCGGCGGGGGAGCGGGGGAGGGTGTCGGCGACCGCGTCCAGGAAGGCTCGCAGCAGGCGCTCCTGATCGGGAAGTCGCAGGGGCGGGGTGCCGGTGAGTGGCACGGCGTGCGCCTCGGGAGGCATTGCGGCGGCCAGCCTGCGGATCCCCTCGACGTCGTCGGGCCCCAACGGGCCCGCGCGCCAGGCGTCATGATCGTCCGAGAGGCCCGGCAGCAGCAGTCCACGCGCGGTGAACTCCAGGGCGGCCAGCGTTGCCGCACCCCAGAACGCGGCCGCCCGGTGTGCATCGGGGACGGCACGCGCGCGCGTGAGGACGTGCAGGGCCTCGTGCACGGGCAGGAGTACGGCGGACACGCGGACGAGTTCCACGCCCGCGCTGGTGGGCCGGACGACGGACAGGTCCTCCACCGAGCCGGACCCCGACGCCGGCACGGGTGCTGTGGCACCGTCGGGACGCCAGAAGGCGACGCGGCCTGTGCGCGCGGGGACGCCGGGCACGAACACGGCAGGGCAACGAGCCAGTTCCACGATCTCGGACGGTGTTTCCGCGGAAACCCACTGCACGGAGATGCTTACTCCTCAAGTTTGACTACCAAGGGTCGGCCGCCGAGGGTACAACACATTTCCACTGAACGCGCACCCTTCCCGGAAGTGATCCGGGAAATGCGCGGTTGAACCCCTCTCGGGGGCACGTCAGGGGTGTACATCAGGGACGTCTCAGGGGTGATGCTGGAACCGCGCGCCGCGCAGAGCCGTTTTCAGACCAGAGAGCGGCAGTGGCCGCGGAGGAGGCGACGCACATGTCCAAGAACGCGAAGATCGCGGCAGGAGGAGTGGCCGTAGGGCTCCTGCTGCTGATCTGGCTGCCCTGGTGGGCGGCCCTGCTGATCATGGTGGGAGTTCCGGCGGCGGCGTACCTCATGCTGGATCCGTCGCAGCGGCGCAGGCTGCGCCGTGTGACACGCAAGGAGCTCGGTCGCTGAGGCGCGGGGGGCCGCGCCGCGGCCCCCCGCCGTCGAGCGTGCTTCCGTCCGGCTCAGCTCGGCCGTACGGCCATCTTGTCGAGCGCCTCGAGCAGGCCGGGCAGCTCGGGTCCCCGGCCGACCGGCAGGACCTCGCCGGGTTCGTCGTCGAGCAGGACGAAGGCGATGTCGTCGGTCCGGGCCACCAGCGACCAGCCCGGGCCGTCCGCTCGCAAGGTGCGCGCGTCACCTGGCGCGAACGACGAGCGCACCCGCCCCAGCGGAGGCGGCGTCTCCACATAGGCACGGACCTCCGCCAGAACACGCCGGACGCCGCCGCGCCCAGCCGGGGAGCCGTCCTTCTCGCCTTCCTCCGCGCTCTCGGCCACCTCGGTCGTCCCGGCCGCCTCCGACTCAGTGCCTGCGGGTGCGAACTCGGCGTCGTCGATCTGCTCACGCCACAGGGCCCACTGGAGCGCGATCTCGTCGGCTCCCAGCCGGCGCTGGGCGGGGCCCCAGGTGGTGGTGTCCGGCGGGCGCAGGGCAGGGCCGCCCGCCGCCTCCGGGTCGGGATCGTGCGGCGCCGGTACGCCGGGCGCCGCGACGGCGACGGCCAGCGGCCAGCCGGGCAGAGCGGCGACCACCGTCCGCTCGTCGGGCGACAGGTCGTACTCCATGCCGCAGTCCCATGACGCGATGGCGACGGCCACCAGCGACACGTCGTCGATGGCCACCGTCCACCGGGCGCCCTCGCCGTCCTGGCCCAGCACCAGGCCGTAGCCGTCGGCGAGCGGCGCGAGGCCCAGCGCGCCACAGGCCTCCGGGTAGTCGTCGCCCAGCACACTCGGGAACTTCGCCGGCGTCAGCAACACCGCCGTGAGCACATAGAGCGCATCGTCCGCGGCGGCGACGGCGTCCTCTTCCGTCCCGGCCATCCCAGCCTCCCCATCGGTTCGTCCATCGGCGCGCACCCTAGTGCGGCGAGAAGCCGCTTGTCACGACTCCCCGACACGCCCGGAGCTGCAATTTTCCCACCGGACGGGGGCGAATCACCCCCTGGCCGCCGACAGTGTCACGCCGATGGCAGCCCCAACAGAGCACGCGCCACGGTCCGCGGCGACTCGTCGCGCTCGCGCGCGAGAGCGATCACCGCCCGGCAGGCCAGTTCGTCGACCCCGAACGACAGTGCCTCTGGGGACACCCAGCCCACCGCCTCCTCGCTCCCGTCCAGGTCGTCCTCCGCGCACGCCGAGACCTATGCGGCGGCCGCCTCGAACAGGTTGTGCGCACGCTTCCCACCGGAGTTCCGCGGAGCACCCGCGGACCGCTCCTCTCCTCCCCGCCCGCACGACGCCCTCCACGCGCGGCGTCCAGAAAGCGTCCCCCAGATCCCGCGGACGGAGTCGAACATCGCCGACCGCCTTCCCTCTGCGTGGACGAACCGACCGAGTGTCATGCCGACCGAGCGTTCATCTTCTGTAGCTCAACGTAGAGTTGGAGCTCCGGCAGCAGAAGGGGGACAGCGCGGTGAAGCGCTTTGAGCGGCTCGGACGGATCCGGCGCATGGATCCCGTGGCGCAGGCCTCCGAGATCTACCGGCTGACCGTCGCCTACGAGTTCCCGTGGGACTTCACACGAGCCCTCGAACTCGCCCTCTATCGCACCTACGCGGTTCCCGGCATCGGCGCGCTGCTCGCCCGTACGGCTGAACTCACCGATCGCACCCAGAAGCGCTACGACGACACCTCGCTGCTCCTCGACGCCGTCGTCGAGCACGGATTCGACAGCGAAGAAGGCCGAACGGCCGTCCGCCGCATCAATCGCATGCACGGCAGCTACGACATCAGCGACGACGACATGCGCTACGTGCTCTGTACGTTCGTCGTGATGCCCAAACGCTGGATCGACGCCTATGGATGGCGCAGGCTGTCACGCCACGAGATCGTCGCCTCCACCGTCCACTACCGCACCCTCGGCCACCGCATGGGGATCAAGGACATCCCCTCGTCGTACGAGGAGTTCGAGGCCTGCCTCGACGCCTACGAAGCGGCCCACTTCGGCTGGGACGAGGGAGCGCGGGCGGTCTCGGACGCCACGCTCGACCTCATGGCCTCTTGGTACCCGAGGCCGCTGGCCCCCGTGTTGCGCACGGCCACCCTCGCCCTGCTCGACGAACCCCTTCTGCGGGCCTTCCGGTACACCCCGCCGGCACCCGCCACGCGCGCGCTGGTCCGCCGGGCGGTACGCGCGCGTGGGCGGGCGGTCCGGCTGCTCCCGCCGCGCCGCGCACCGCACTACGCGCGCCAGAACTGGGAGATCAAGAGCTACCCGGAGGGCTACCGCCTCGACCAGTTGGGCACCCGGCCGGTGCCCGGGCTGCGAGGCTGCCCCGTACGGCGGGGCGACGGATCAGCCGTCCAGTGACTCCAGCGTGTCGCGCAGCCACGTGAGTTCGGCCTTCGACGTCGCCCGCGCGATGGTCAGCACGCCGCGCCGGAACGGGTCGTCCAGCTCCTCGGCGCGCAGCGCCCGGTCACCGTCGTAGAAGAAGCTCGCGGGCTCCTCCAGAAAGGCCGTACGGCGTCGCAGTACGGCTGCCTGGGCGGGGGCGTCGTCGAGGTGCCGTAGGAAGGCGAGGACCGTGAACCAGCGGTTCTCGTCGGTGATGTCCCGCTCGTCGGGCTCGGTGAGCCGGCGGCGCAGCTCGATCCGTCCCTCGTCGGTGAGTCTCAGGACGTGCCGCGGGGCGGCCACGGCACCCGGCTCGGTGGCCCGCACCAGGAGTTCCGCTTTCTCCAGGCGCTTGATCGCCGGATACAGGGTGCTCTCGGCCACGGGCCGCACATGACCGGTGAGCGCCGAGATGCGCTTGCGCAGCTCGTAGCCGTGCAGCGGGGTGTCGTACAGGAAACCGAGGATGGCGAGCTCCAGCATGCCCGCATTCTGCCGTATCGACGGGGTACATCCGAGAGGTAGTACACGACTCCCGCTGTACCCCGCTCACACGATACATCGGTACCGATGTATCGTGTGACGCGTTCGAGCAGACCGTGGTGCCCCCAGGAGGCGGCGATGCAGCAGGCCGAGTTCGGTCAGGGCGGGAGCAGGATCCGCTGGACGGAGGCGCCGGGGGAGGAGCCCGCGCGCGTGTACGTGCACGGGCTGGGAGCCGCTTCGGCCGTCTATCACGCGCATGTGGCGGCGCGTCCCGAACTCGCCGGCCGGCGCAGCCTGTTCGTGGACCTCCCGGGACACGGCATCAGTGACCGCCCACGGGACTTCGGTTACACACTCGAGGAGCACGCCGACGCGGTCGCCGCGGCGCTCGACGCGGCGGGTGTCACCGGCGCGGAGCTGGTCGCTCACAGCATGGGCGGTTCCGTGGCCATCGTCCTGGCCCATCGTCGGCCAGACCTGGTCGCACGGCTGGTCGTCACGGAGGCCAACCTCGACGCCTTCCCGCCCTCGACGGCCGGCAGCAGCGGCATCGCCTCCTGGACGGAGGAGGAGTTCGTCGACGGCGGCCACGCGCGCGTGCTGGAGAAGGTCGGACCCGTGTGGGCGGCGACCATGCGGCTGGCCGACCCTCGCGGCCTGCATCGCAGCGCCGTCGGACTGCGCCGCGGATCCGAACCTGTCATGCGCGAGATCCTCACCGGGCTCGACACGATCGAGCGCGTCTACCTGCAGGGCGAGTCGAGCGGCCCGCTCGACGGAGCCGAAGCCCTCGAAGCGGCGGGCGTGCGGATCCTGACGGTGCCGGCCGCCGGTCACAACGTCATGTTCGACAACCCCGCCGCCTTCGCGCGGGCTGTCGCCGCAGACGTGTGAACCTCAGCTCTCGCGCACGGCCAGTGCGAGGAACCGGGCGTCCTCGTCGACGTACGACGTCATGCGCCACCCCGAACCCGCCAGTAGCGGTCGCAGGTTCGGTTCGGCGCGCAGGTCGCCGGGGGTGACGGTCCGGCCCTGGCGCGCCGCGAGGGCCGCCCTGCCGATCGGATGGAACAGCGCCAGCACGCCGCCGGGGCGTACCACGCGCGCGAGTTCCCGCAGGTTCCGCGCGGGGTCGGGCAGATGGGCGACGAGCCCGGCGGCGAACACGGCGTCGAGCGATCCGGAGCGCAGGGGAAGCGCGGCGACGTCGGCGAGGAGCATCCGCCCGTCACGGTCGCGTGCGGCCCGTACGGCGGCCTCCAGCATCGCCGGGGTCAGATCGGCCCCGAGCACCACTCCGGAGGCTCCCACGGCGTCGCGCAGAGGTTTCAGGGCCCGGCCGGTGCCGCAGCCCGCGTCGAGCACCCGGTCGCCCTCGCGCAGGCGGAGTGCGGCGACCGCCGCCGCATAGGCGGGAGCGTCGTCGGGGAATCTGCTGTCCCAGTGCGCCGCGCGCGGGGTGAAGAACTCCTGGACGTGTGTGTGGTCGTCGCTCATGTTCCGCATGATCCCTCACCGACACGGAGGACGCCCCGGCGCACATGTTCGAGCGTGAGGCGATCGCTCCGGTGCATAACTGGGTCACATTGCGGCAGCTTTCGAAATGCGCCCCCTTTGTGCTCCCGTGCCCCGGCTAGCGTCCCGAACCCATGGGACACCTGGACCACGCCACCTTCGGCTGGCTGACACCCGTGCTGTCGTACGCGATGGCCTGCATCGGCGCCGCTCTCGGGCTGCGCTGCACCGTTCGCGCGCTGGGCGCGACCGGCCGCTCGCGCCGCAACTGGCTCGTCACGGCGGCTTCGGCGATCGGCACCGGCATCTGGACCATGCACTTCGTGGCCATGCTCGGCTTCGGCGTCAGCGGGACGGACATCCGTTACGACGTTCCGCTGACCGTCCTCAGCCTTCTGGTCGCCATGGTCGTCGTCTGCGCCGGCGTGTTTGCCGTCGGCTATGGCCGGGACCGCACGCGCGCGTTGCTCATCGGCGGGCTCACCACCGGACTCGGTGTGGCGAGCATGCACTACCTCGGCATGGCCGCGGTGCGACTGCACGGTGACGTCACCTACGATCCGATGCGCGTCGGGCTCTCCGTCGCCATCGCCGTCGTCGCGGCGACCGCGGCGCTCTGGGCGGCGCTCAACATCAGGTCGCCGGTCGCGGTCACCCTTGCCTCGCTCGTGATGGGCGCGGCGGTGAGCAGCATGCACTACACCGGAATGTTCGCGGTCCATGTCGAGGTCACGCCGTCGGGCGAGACCCTGCCCGGGGCCACGGCGATGCAGTTCATCTTCCCCCTCGCCGTCGGCCTCGGGTCCTACCTCTTCCTGACCTCGGCCTTCGTCGCGCTGTCGCCCACCACGGGGGAACGCGAGGCGTCCGCCTCCGCCCAGCAGGCGGACAGCGCCGCCGGCCGGCAGCAGGCCCGGACCGCATGACGGGACCGGAGAGACGTCCTGTGAACCACTGACGAGCGAGGAGGCCATGCGTAAACCCCGTAGGACCCCCAAGGACGGCGGCACGACGCCGACCCCCGCGCGTGGGCGTCGCGCCCACGCCGGACCACCCGCGGACGAGGGGCCGGACGAACAGATGGCCACACCGACGGACGCGACACCCTCGCGCGCGGGTCACTGGCGGATCCGTCCGCGAACCGTCCGCGCCAAGATCGTCTGTCTGCTGATGGTGCCGGTCGTCTCCCTGCTGGCGCTGTGGGCCTACGCCACGGTCACCACGGCCCAGGACATCTCCCGGCTGCGCCAGTTGCAGCGGGTGGACGCCCAGGTGCGCACGCCCGTCGCCGCGGCCGTGGCCGCGTTGCAGACCGAACGGGCGGCCGCCGTCCGCCACGCCACCGACCCCGCCGCCGGGCAGAGCGGTGACCTCAGGAAGCTCGGCGAAGCGACCGACCGCGCGGTGGCCGACCTCCGGCTCGGCGACGAGGGCACCGTGGCCGACGGCCAGGACCTGCCCGCGGGAGTCGCCCAGCGGATCGAGGCCTTCGTCGACGGAGCCGAGCAACTGCGCCCGCTGCGGACCGCGGTGCTCGACGGCAGCGCGGGCTGGGAGCAGACGTACGGCCGGTACACCCGCACCATCGCGGCCGCCTTCTCCGTCGGTGGGGCCCTCTCCGGCATCCAGGACGCCGAACTCGGCTCCGACGCGCGCGTGCTGGTCGAGTTCTCCCGCGCGGGTGAGGCCTTGGCCCAGGAGGATGCCGTACTCGGCAGTGCCCGTCTGGCGGGCCGCCTCGACGATGAACGCATGCGGCTGTTCGCCGGCGCCGTCGGAACGCGCCGCTCCCTCACAGAGACGGCCGCGACGGACCTCCGCGGCGCCGAACGCACCGCCTGGCAGAGCCTGGCCGCGGGCAGCGCCTACGCCGTCGTGGACTCCATCGAGGACAAGGTGCTCGACGGCGGGTCCGGCACCAAGGCAGTCGCCGCCGCACCGGAGGCGACGTGGGGCAAAGCCCACGCGCGCGTGCGGGACGGGATGCGGACCATCGAGGCGGACGCCGCGCGCGATGTCGCCGAGCGCGCCGACCCGTTCACCCGCGGCCTGCTCACCCCGGCCGGCGCAGCGGTCCTGTTCGGGCTCGCCGCCGTCGCCGCCTCGCTCGTCATCTCCGTGCGCATCGGCCGCGGCCTCGTCGTCGAACTCGTCAGCCTGCGCAACGTCGCGCTGGAGATCGCCCGGCGCAAACTCCCCGAGGCCATGCGGAGACTGCGGGCGGGGGAGGAGATCGACGTCCGGGCCGAGGCCCCGTCCGGACCGCGAGCCGAGGACGAGACCGGTCAGGTGGCCGAGGCACTGGGCACCGTCCACCGCGCCGCGCTGCGGGCCGCGGTGGAACGCGCCGAACTCGCCAGCGGCATCTCCGGGATCTTCGTCAATCTCGCCCGCCGCAGCCAGGTCCTCGTGCACCGCCAGCTCAGCCTCCTCGACAGCATGGAGCGCCGCTCCGACGACCCGAACGAGCTGAGCGACCTCTTCCGGCTCGACCACCTCACCACCCGCATGCGGCGCCACGCCGAGAGCCTGATCATCCTCTCCGGTGCCGCTCCCGGGCGGGCCTGGCGCATACCGGTCTCGCTGACCAACGTGGTGCGCGCCGCCGTCTCCGAGGTCGAGGACTACGCGCGTGTGGAGGTACGACAGCTCCCGGAGACCGCCGTCAAGGGCACCGCTGTCGCCGACCTCACCCATCTGCTGGCCGAACTCGTCGAGAACGCCGCACAGTTCTCGCCGCCGCACACGCGCGTGCGCGTCACTGGCGAACCCGTCGGCAACGGCTACGCCGTCGAGGTCGAGGACCGCGGCCTGGGCATGGGCAAGGAGACCCTGGCCGAGGCCAACCGGCGCATCGAGCAGTCCGAGGCACTCGACCTCTTCGACAGCGACCGGCTCGGCCTGTTCGTCGTCAGCAGGCTCGCGGCGCGCCATGACGTCAAGGTGCACCTGCGCACCTCGCCCTACGGCGGCACCACCGCGGTCGTCCTGCTGCCCACGGCCCTGCTGCACAACGGCACGCCGGAGCGTTCCGCACACCAGGTGGCGCGGTCGCAGGAGCAGCCTCTGGAACGCGAGTACGCGCGCGTGTCCGCCGCCGACCGCCCGCAGGAGGCCGTCCCCACGACCGCCCGGCGGCCGGCGCTGGTCTCCCCCCTCCGAGCCGACGCGGAACCGACGGCCGCCGACCCGCCTCCCCCCGGAGTCACCGCCTTGCGCCTGCACCGCACACCGGACGACTCCCCCGGACCGGATCGGCCCGGCAGGCCGGGCGGGCCCCACGCACCGGACGGGCCGGATGCCGCGGACGGATCGGACGACCTTCCGCGCCGGGTCCGCCAGGCCAGCCTCGCCCCCCAGCTGCGCCGGTCGGCCACCGAGGAACCGGCCCGGACCCCAGGCCCACGAAACGACGACCGGCACACGCCCGAACTCGTACGGGACCGCATGGCCGCCTACCGCGACGGCTGGACGCGAGGCGGCGGCAGGCAACCCGGCCGCGGTGCCGCACCGGGCCGTCACAGCAGTGAAGGAGACCCCGCATGATCCAGGACCCGAGTATGAGGTCGGCCCAGCGGTCCGGCGAACTCGACTGGCTGCTGGACGACTTGGTGATGCGCGTGAGCGAGGTACGGCACGCCGTGGTGCTGTCCAACGACGGCCTTGCCGTCGGCGCGTCCACCGGGCTCAGCCGTGAGGACGCCGAACACCTCGCCGCTGTCGCCTCCGGCTTCCACAGCCTCGCCAAGGGTGCCGGACGGCACTTCGGGGCCGGCGGCGTACGCCAGACCATGGTGGAGATGGACGACGGCTTCCTCTTCGTCGCCGCCGCCGGCGACGGCTCCTGCCTCGCCGTCCTCACCGCCGTGACCGCCGACATCGGCCTGGTGGGCTACGAGATGGCGCGGCTGGTCAAGAGGGTCGGAGAGCACCTCTACACGCCACCGCGCGTCTCCGCGCGACCGCCCACCGCCGGATGAGGCGAGAGGTGACCCGCGCAGATGAACGAGAACATGACGACCGGCGCCCCACACGAACAGGGCAGCCAGTGGTACGACAACGAGGCCGGGCCCCTGGTCCGCCCCTACGCCATGACCGGCGGACGCACGAAGCCCGGACCCACCGGGGTGCGCTTCGACCTGATCGCCCTGGTCACCCTGGACCCCGCCGCGCCCGATGCCGACGGCATGGGACTCGGGCCGGAACACCGCACCCTCGTCGACCTGTGCCGCACGGAGACCCAGTCCGTCGCGGAGCTCGCGGCGGGCTCGGACCTGCCGGTGGGCGTGATCCGCGTGCTCCTCGGTGATCTGCTGGAACTCGGCTGCGTCACCGTCAGCCGTCCGGTCCCGCCCGCACAACTGCCCGACGAGCGGATCCTGCGCGAGGTCATCGAGGGACTGAGGGCGCTGTAGATGGACGTACGGACCGACCCGCAAGCGTACGGACCCGCTCCGGAACGAATCGCGCACGTCTTCGGACAGCGAACCGATCCGAGGCGGTCACATCGGGCAGACAGCGGTCGAACCCACCGGAAACCGGCCCGCCTTGTCATGATGCTGCCTTCGCACCCCCACGCCGAAGCCGCGCACGGCGGACCCGCCGCAGCGCCCCAACCCCGTACCGATGTCGACCGTTGCCGGCACTCCCGAGAGAAGTGATCCATGGTCTCCGAGCACTCCGACACCGCGGGTGGCGACAACACCCCGCTGGCGTTGAAGATACTGGTCGCCGGCGGGTTCGGCGTGGGCAAGACCACCCTTGTGGGAGCGGTCAGCGAGATCAAACCGCTGCGCACGGAGGAACTCCTCAGCGAGGTGGGTCAGTTGGTCGACGACACCGACGGCGTCGACCAGAAGGTGACGACGACCGTCGCCATGGACTTCGGCCGGATCACCATCCGCTCCGGCCTCTCCCTCTACCTTTTCGGCACGCCGGGCCAGGACCGCTTCTGGTTCCTGTGGGACGAACTGTCACAGGGAGCGCTGGGCGCCGTGGTGCTCGCCGACACCCGGCGGCTTGAGGACTGCTTCCCCGCGGTCGACTACTTCGAGCACCGCCACATCCCCTTCGTGGTGGCCGTCAACTGCTTCACCGGCGCTCGCTCCTACGGCGCCCCGGAGGTACTGCGCGCCCTGGATCTGGACAAGGGAACGCCCGTCGTCCTGTGCGACGCTCGCAACCGCGACTCGGGCAAGGAGGTGCTGATCAGGCTCGTCGAGTACGCCGGGCGGATGCACACCGCCCGGCTGCTCGACTCGGTGGGCTGAGGGACGCCGCCCTCTTCCTCAGTCCGCCACGGCCCTCTGCGCCAGAACCTTCTCGATCCCGACGCGGACCAGCAACTCACCCGGTACGGCGTTGCGGGCGCCGAACGCCGCGGAGCGCTCCTCGCCCATGTACCGCGCCGCGATCCGAGTCGCCCAGAGCTGCATCTCGCCGAGATCCTCGGAGATCCGGGCGCGCCCCTGGAGCACCACGAAGTCGAAGGGCGGCCGGTCGTCGTCCACACACAGGGCGACCCGGCCGTCCCGCACCAGGTTGCGCCCCTTCACCGTCTCCTTACCCGTGTTGAACACCACGTCGTCCCCGTCGAGCAGGAACCAGATGGGTGCCACATGCGGACTTCCGTCAGCTCGCACCGTCGACAGTTTTCCCGTGCGGGTGCCCTGCGAGACGAACGCCCGCCATTCCTCGTCGGTCATCTTCTGTGCCATGCCCCCATCCTCCTTGCCCGGCGGCCGGCCGTGGGGAAGGCTTGCGGACGGACCCGTCGGCCAGGCGGGGCCGCCAAACGGGGAAAAACGTCACGGGGAGACGGATCATGGCACAGAAACAGAGCCTGGGGTGGCTGCTGGACGACCTGACCGAGCGCGTCGAACAGGTGCACCACGCGCTGGTCCTGTCCAACGACGGGCTGGTGGCGGGCGCCAGCACGGGATTACGCCGGGAGGACGCCGAGCACCTCGCGGCCGTCTCGTCCGGACTGCACAGCCTGGCCAAGGGATCAGGCCGCCACTTCGGCGCAGGCCAGGTGCGCCAGACGATGGTCGAGTTCGACGAGGCGCTGCTGTTCGTCACCGCGGCCGGCACCGGCAGCTGTCTCTGCGTGCTCAGCGCGGCCGAGGCCGACATGGGACAGATCGCCTACGAGATGGCCCTGCTCGTCAATCGCGTCGGAGAGCACCTCACCGTGGACGCCCGCCGACCCGAGGGCGACCAGTTCACAGATCTCTGACCTGCGAGTTCGTTCTCTCCCGTGGAGTTATCCACAGGCTCAACACGAGATTCGCGAATCGGGCTACCGTTTTTCCCGAGGCCACCGCGAACATCGCCGGGGGCACAGCACTCCACGGGGGAGACCTGCCATGTCACGCAACACCGTCGCACCACCGCATGCCCAGTCCTGCGCCTACAGCCGCGCCGCACGGGAACTGGGCCTCAAGCGCTGCCAGTTCGACCTCGCCGTGAACCTCGGACGGATCAGGACCGTACCCGACGAGGGGGGCGGAGGACGACGGGTGGCCCGTACCGAGATCGAACGCCTGCGTGCGGCGCCAGGCTTTCCCGACACCCTGACGAAGAGCGTCCATGCCGTCGGAACCACCGAAGGCGCGGCCGTCATTGAGGTCCCTCCGAGCCGGTTCACCCGCCTGGCGAAGCTGGGACTGGTGGTACCGGTGAGCTTCTACCTGAACCGCTACCGGGCCGTCGTATGGCTGTATCTCGCCGACGAACTACGGCAGTTCGCCGCCGACAAGGACAATGTGACCCTGCTGACGGGGCGGACACCTGAGGGACTGCGGGACCAACTGGCCGCGGGTGTGGACCTGCGGCCCCGGAACTGGCGCGGGCGCCACCTGGGATTCCTGCTGCGGCAGGCCGACGGGCCCTGGCAGCGGGCGGGAGCCCTGGCCGCTCTCCTGGACCCGGTCCAGGTCGCCCAGATCGCCAGGGACCCCTACGAACGCTCCCACCTGAACCGCTTCCGGCCCGGACCGCCGGCACACGCAGCCCCGGGCTCACCCGCCGCACATCTGGCCGAGCGGATCACGACGGCGGACGACCCCGACGAGATCGCCTGGCTGCGCTCCGACCTGACGCACGCCCTGGAGGAGGCCCGCGTCCACCAGCCGGCACCACGCCCCGCCGTGAAGCCGGCCCCGCCCCGGCCGGTCGTGGAACCGGAGCGGCCCGCGAGTACCCGGCGGCCCACGAGCACCGAGCCGCCCAGGAGGGGACTCCTGGGCTGGCTGCGCCGCAGAAGCGCCTGAGGCGCCGGGCCCGTGACTCCCAGGCCCTACAACTTCCGGAACAGCCCTTCCTGGACGACGGACACCAGCAGTCGCCCGTCGACGTCGTAGATCCTGCCGCGGGCGAGACCGCGGCCACCGGTCGCGATGGGCGACTCCTGGTCGTAGAGGAACCACTCGTCCGCACGGAACGGCCGATGGAACCACATGGCGTGGTCCAGGGACGCCATGTCGAAGTTCCGCGGCCCCCACAGGGGCTCGACCGGGAGACGGACCGCGTCCAGGAGGGTCATGTCGCTGGCGTACGTCAGCGCGCACGTGTGCACCAGCGGGTCGTCTCCCAGCGGCCCGACGGCGCGCATCCAGACGGCACTGCGCGGCTCGGCGTCCTTGACCTCCTCAGGGCTCCAGCGCAGCCGGTCCGCGTACCGGATGTCGAAGGGCTGCCGACGTGCCATCCGCTCCAGCCCTTCGGGCAGCGCGCCCAGATGGGCCCGCACCTCCTCGGTGACCGTCGGCAGGGACTCCGGGTCCGGGACCTCGCGGGCCGGCGCCAGTTGGTGCTCGAAAGGACCTTCCTCAGGCTTGTGAAAGGAGGCGGTGAGATTGAAGATCGTGCGCCCCTGCTGGACGGCGGTGACCCGACGGGTCGTGAACGACCTGCCGTCCCGCACCCGTTCGACCTGGTACACGATCGGCACGCCGGGGCGGCCCGGCCGCAGGAAGTACGCGTGCAGCGAGTGCACGGGCCGGTCGCCCTCGGTCGTCCGGCCGGCCGCCACCAGCGCCTGGCCGGCCACCTGTCCGCCGAAGACCCGCTGCAGGGACTCCTGCGGGCTGCGGCCCCGAAAGATGTTGACCTCGATCTGCTCAAGGTCCAGCAGGTCGACGAGCCTCTCGGCCGGATTCGTCATGTGTGTGCTTCTCCTGTACCTCGTCCGCCTCTTACGGCGCTCACAGCTGGCCGACGTCGGTGACCCGGACCACGGCGCGACCCTCGGCGTCCGACGCAGCCAGGTCGACCTCCGCGCTGATGCCCCAGTCGTGATCGTCGTTCGGGTCGTCGAAGATCTGACGGACGCGCCACAGACCGTGTTCCGGCTCCTCCTTGATGACGAGCAGCTTGGGACCGCGCGCGTTCGGGCCCGTGCCCAGGTCGTCGTACTCGTCCCAGTACTTGTCCATCGCCTCGCCCCACGCGTCCGCGTCCCAGCCGGACTCGCCGTCCAGCTCGGCCAGCTCCTCGACGTGATCGAGAGCGGCGAGTTCGACGCGGCGGAACATCGCGTTGCGGACGAGGACGCGGAACGCACGCGCGTTGGCGGTGACGGGCTTGACCTCGTCGGCCTTCTCCTGCGCCTCTTCGGCGGTCATCTCCGCCGGGTTGGCCAACTGCTCCCACTCGTCCAGCAGGCTGGAGTCGACCTGGCGCACCATCTCGCCGAGCCACTCGATCAGGTCCTGGAGGTCCTCCGACTTCAGGTCGTCCGGGACCGTGTGGTCGAGGGCCTTGTAGGCGCTCGCCAGGTAGCGCAGGACGATGCCCTCGGTACGGGCCAGCTCGTAGTGCGAGACCTGTTCGGTGAACGTCATCGCCCGTTCGTACATGTCGCGGATCACCGACTTCGGCGACAGCGGATGGTCACCGACCCACGGGTGACTCTTGCGGTACACGTCGTACGCGTGGAAGAGCAGCTCCTCCAGCGGCTTCGGGTACGTGATGTCCTGGAGGCGCTCCATGCGTTCCTCGTACTCGACCCCGTCCGCCTTCATCACCGCGACGGCCTCGCCGCGCGCCTTGTTCTGCTGGGCCGCGAGGATCTGCCGGGGGTCGTCCAGCGTGGACTCCACGACGGAGACCATGTCGAGCGCGTACGACGGCGACTCCGGGTCGAGCAGTTCGAACGCGGCCAGCGCGAAGGTGGAAAGCGGCTGGTTCAGCGCGAAGTCCTGCTGAAGGTCCACCGTGAGGCGGACGACACGGCCCGTGGCGTCCGGCTCGTCGAGCTTCTCCACGATCCCGCCGTCCAGCAGCGAACGGTAGATCGCGATCGCGCGCCGGATGTGCCGCAACTGCTGCCTGCGCGGCTCGTGGTTGTCCTCCAGCAGGTGCCGCATCGCCTCGAAGGCGTTGCCGGGACGGGCGATCACGGACAGCAGCATGGTGTGCGTGACCCGGAAGCGGGACATCAGCGGCTCCGGCTCGGAGTCGATGAGCTTGTCGAAGGTGTTCTCGGTCCAGCCGACGAAGCCCTCGGGCGCCTTCTTGCGGACCACCTTGCGACGCTTCTTGGGGTCGTCGCCCGCCTTGGCGAGCGCCTTCTCGTTCTCGACGACGTGCTCGGGCGCCTGTGCCACGACCAAGCCCGCCGTGTCGAATCCGGCCCGGCCTGCCCGCCCCGCGATCTGGTGGAACTCACGGGCTCGCAGCGTGCGCACACGGGTGCCGTCGTACTTCGTCAGCGCCGTGAACAGCACGGTCCTGATCGGCACGTTGACGCCGACACCCAGGGTGTCCGTCCCGCAGATCACCTTGAGCAGACCGGCCTGGGCGAGCTTCTCCACCAGGCGCCGGTACTTGGGGAGCATGCCGGCGTGGTGCACACCGATGCCGTGCCGTACGTAACGCGAGAGGTTCTGGCCGAACTTGGTGGTGAAACGGAAGTTGCCGATCAGTTCGGCGATCCGCTCCTTCTCCTGGCGCGAACACATGTTGATGCTCATCAGCGCCTGCGCCCGCTCCACCGCCTGCGCCTGCGTGAAGTGCACGATGTAGACGGGAGCCTGCCTGGTCTCCAGCAGCTCGGTGAGGGTCTCGGTGAGCGGCGTGAAGCGGTACTCGTAGGACAGCGGCACGGGCCGGGTGGCCGAGCGGACCACCGAGGTGGGCCGACCGGTGCGCCGGGCAAGATCCTTCTCGAAGAAGGACACATCACCGAGTGTGGCCGACATGAGGATGAACTGCGCCTGGGGCAGTTCCAGAATGGGGATCTGCCAGGCCCAGCCGCGGTCACCCTCGGCGTAGAAGTGGAACTCGTCCATGACGACCTGGCCGACATCCGCGTGCTTGCCGTCGCGCAACGCGATCGAGGCGAGCACCTCGGCGGTGCAGCAGATGATCGGGGCGTCGGAGTTGACGGACGCGTCACCGGTGAGCATCCCGACGTTCTCGGTACCGAAGATCTTGCACAGTTCGAAGAACTTCTCCGACACCAGTGCCTTGATCGGAGCGGTGTAGAAGGTGACCTCGTCGCGGGCGAGAGCCGCGAAGTGCGCACCCGCCGCGATCATGCTCTTGCCGGAGCCGGTCGGCGTCGACACGATCACGTTCGCCCCGGAGACAGCCTCGATCAGCGCCTCCTCCTGGTGGGAGTAGAGCGTGAGACCGCGCTCCTGGGCCCAGGACTCGAAAGCTTCGTAGAGGGCGTCGGGATCTGCGGTCGGCGGCAACTGATCGATGAGGGTCACGCCCCCATCTTGCCTGCCCGGCTGCCCGAGGGGGGAATCGGATGCGGGACCGAAGATCATGGCAGCTACGCTGTGTCGCCGACGGAGCGTCATCGCACCCGGTCAACTGGACAGCGGCACACGAGGAATGGGGCGGGCAACGGCCATGATGGGACCAGCACACTCACTGTCGGGCGCGGCCGCCTGGCTCGGCGTCGGCGCGGCCGCAGCCGCGGCGGGCCACACGATGCCATGGCCGGTTCTGCTCGCCGGTGCGCTGATCTGCGCCGGAGCCGCTCTGGCCCCGGACCTCGACCACAAGGCCGCGACGATCTCCCGGGCCTTCGGACCCGTCTCCCGCTGGCTGTGCGAGATCGTGGACAAGCTCTCCTACGCCGTCTACAAGGGCACGCGGAAGCAGGGCGACCCGCGCCGCTCCGGCGGGCACCGCACTCTGACGCACACCTGGCTGTGGGCGGTGATGATCGGCGCGGGAGCCTCGGCGCTGGCGATCACCGGTGGCCGCTGGGCGGTGCTGGGGCTCCTCTTCGTCCACATGGTCCTGGCCATCGAGGGCCTGCTGTGGCGGGCGACCCGTGGTTCCAGCAGCGATGTGCTGGTGTGGCTGCTGGCGGCGGCGAGCGCGTGGATCCTCGCCGGGGTCCTGGACCAGCCGGGCAACGGGGCGGACTGGCTCTTCACGGACCCGGGCCAGGAGTACCTGTGGCTCGGGCTGCCGATCGTGCTGGGCGCCCTGGTCCACGACATCGGGGACGCGCTGACCGTCTCGGGCTGCCCGGTCCTGTGGCCCATTCCGATCGGGCGCAAGCGCTGGTACCCGATCGGTCCGCCGAAAGCGATGCGGTTCAGGGCCGGCAGCTGGGTCGAGCTGAAGGTGCTGATGCCGGTGTTCATGCTGCTCGGAGGGGTGGGCGGCGCGGCCGCGCTCAACTACATCTGAGCCGTGCCGGGGGCGGCACGACCGGCTCAGGTCGGCGTGCCTCCGCCGAAGCGCCGCTCGAAGCGGGCGATACGGCCTTCCGTGTCCACGGTGCGGGCCTTGCCGGTGTAGAACGGGTGGCTCTCCGAGGAGATCTCGACGTCCACGACGGGGTAGGTCTCGCCGTCGTCCCACTCGATGCTCTGGTCGCTGGTCGCGGTGGACCGGGTCAGGAAGGCGTAGCCGGCGGCGCGGTCACGGAAGACCACCGAGTGGTAGTCGGGGTGCTTGTCCTGCTGCATGCCTACTCCTCGTGCGGTGGTTGCGGTAGAGGGGCTGGGTGCGCGGTCGGCGGGCCCCGGTGTGCCGTGGCGTTCGGACAGGAGGTCCGGGGGGCCGTGCCCGGATCACCCGGGAAGGACGTCCTCGTCGACGATGTGCATCGCGGCCTCCTCCGCGGAGGCGGCGGCGCCGTCGATGCCGACGTCGGTGGCGATCAGGGCACTCTCCTCGTCCTCGTGGGCTCCCTCGTCCGGTGCCACGAGACGGCCGGAGCGGGCGGCGCCGACCTCGTTGTCGAGAAGTTCCCCATCGGTGTCGTCGCTGTCGCCGAGGCCGTCGCCGTCAGGTGTGACGAGGTCCGGCAGTTCTTCCGAGAGCCGCTGGTCGAGGGTCTCGCCCTGTCGGCGCTCCGCGGCCGTCACACCGTCGTGCTCCACGGCCCAGGGCCGTTCCGGAGGCGACCAGCCACGGTCCAGGGGGTCGCCGACACCGTCGTTCTCCAGGGTGTCCTCCGCGTCGAGGAGTCCGGCGTCGTCCTGAATCTCGGAGGCGTCGGGCTGGTAGACGTCGTCTCCCCATCCGTCGGCGCTGTTCACGGGTACCTCCAGGGGGTGACGGGCCCGTCCACACCGCGCGGTCGGCGGTGGGCCACCGTGGCACGGGGCACCGGCCGGCGGCGGGATGCGCCGGCCGGTCCTGCCCGGCTGCCTTCCGCGGGGGGTGCCGCTCTCCAGCGTTCCACCCCCGTTCGGGAGTGCGCAACGCCAGAGCCGTGCCGGGGCGCTCGCGGCCCCACCGGAGCGCCGGGCAGCCGCCGGCCGGCGGTGCCGTGCGCGGCCGCCCGGCCACCTGTCGGCCGGGGCGGCACAGGCCTCCCGCCGCGGCACGGCACCGGCCTCACACCCGCTTCCGGCCCGCCTTGCGGCGGCGCGGTCGCGGCCGTTTTCCGCTCGGATCCGGGTGGTGCGGTGGCGGCCGCTCTCCGCCTGGGTCCCGGTGGTGCGGTGGCGCACGCTTTTCGTCCGTCTGTCGGCGGCTCGGCTGCGCCCACCTCGTCAGCCGGCTCCTGCACGTCGCCCGAGGGCCCGGCCGCGACCGCCTTCCGTCCACCTCATGAAGGCTCGACCCCAGCCGGACCCACCGGCACCTACCGGCTCCCGCACGCAGTCCGGCACCACCCGGCGACCCCGCGGTCCACGCCCTCAGCCGTGCCAGGACCGCCACAGGGCCGCGTAGGCCCCGTCCGCGGCGACCAGCTCGTCATGGCTGCCCAGCTCGCTGATGCGGCCGCTCTCCACGACAGCGATGACGTCCGCGTCGTGAGCCGTGTGGAGGCGGTGGGCGATGGCGATCACGGTGCGGCCGTCCAGGACGCGGGCGAGGGAGCGCTCCAGGTGGCGGGCGGCGCGGGGGTCGAGCAGCGAGGTCGCCTCGTCGAGGACCAGCGTGTGGGGGTCGGCCAGGACCAGGCGGGCCAGCGCGATCTGCTGCGCCTGTGCCGGGGTGAGCACATGGCCGCCCGAGCCGACCTCGGTGTCCAGGCCGTCGTCCAGGGCGCGGGCCCAGCCGTCCGCGTCGACCGCGGTGAGCGCCGCCCACAGCTCGGCCTCCTCCTCCGCCGCGCGCGCCTTCGCTTCTGCGCGCGCCTCCGCCTCCGCCGGACCGTCCTCGCCCGGTTCCAGCCGCGCGTGGGGGAGCGCCAGCCGGAGGTTGTCGCGCAGGGAGCCGACGAAGACGTGGTGCTCCTGGTTGACGAGTGCGACGTGGGAGCGGACGCGTTCGGCGGTCATCCTGGACAGTTCGGCCCCACCGAGGGCGACCCTGCCGTCCCGAGGCGCGTAGATGCCGGCGAGGAGCCTGCCCAGGGTGGACTTGCCCGCGCCGGAGGGGCCGACGAGGGCCAGCCGGGTGCCGGGCGCCACCTCCAGGGACACCTGGCGCAGCACGTCGACGCCCTCGCGGTAGCCGAAGTGGACCCGGTCGGCGAGCACGTCCCGTCCGTCCGGTTCCAGCCCGGAGTCACCGGCGTCCGGCTCGATGTCCCGTACCCCGACCAGGCGGGCCAACGACACCTGCGCCACCTGCAATTCGTCGTACCAGCGCAGGATCAGGTTCACCGGGTCGACGAGCATCTGGGCGAGGAGCGCGCCCGTCGTCAGCTGTCCGACGCCGATCCAGCCCTGAAGGACGAACACCCCGCCGAGCATGAGGACCGAACCGAGGACGGTGACATGCACGAGGTTGATGACCGGGAAGAGGACCGACCGCAGCCACAGTGTGTAGTTCTCCCACGCCGTCCACTGCTTGACCCGCAGCTCCGACAGTTCGACCCGGCGGTCGCCGAGGCGGTGGGCCTCGACGGTCCGCCCGGCGTCCACGGTCTCGGCGAGGGCGGCGGCGACGGAGGCGTAACCGGCGGCCTCCGAGCGGTAGCCGGCGGGGGCCCGCTTGAAGTACCAGCGGCAGCCGACCACCAGCAGCGGCACCGCGACCAGCACAGCGGGTGCCAGCGGCGGGGCGGTGACGACGAGCCCGCCGAGCAGCAGCGCCGCCCACATCACGCCGATCGTCAACTGGGGCACGGCCTCGCGCATGGCGTTGGCCAGCCGGTCGATGTCGGTGGTGATGCGGGACAGCAGGTCGCCGGTGCCGGCCCGTTCCAGCACGCCCGGCGGCAGCCGGACCGACCGGACGAGGAAGTCCTCGCGGAGGTCGGCCAGCATCCGCTCGCCGAGCATCGCGCCGCGCAGCCGCACCTGCCGTACGAAGGCGGCCTGGACGACGAGGGCGAAGACGAACAGCGTGGCGGTGAGCCCCAAATGGAGTTCCCGGGCTCCCTCCGACAGCCGTTCCACGACGTCGCCGAGGAGCCATGGGCCCACCATCGAGGCGACGGTGGCGACCGTGTTGACGGCCAGGAGCACCGCGAACGCACGGCGGTGCCGGCGCAACAGTTCGGCCACGTAGGCGCGTACGGTCGCGGGGGCTCCGACGGGCAGCGTGTTCGCCGTCGTCGGTGCCGCCGGGTCGTACGCCGGTGGCGCCACGCCGATCATGCGGACTCCTCGATCTCTTGTCGTTCGTCGTCGTCGAGCCGTTCGGCGTGTTCGAGTGCGTGCAGTTCCTTCAGCACCCCGTCGAGCGCGGTCTCTTCCTCGGTCTCGCGGGTCACCACCGCGCGGTATCGCGGCTCGGACCGCAGCAGTTCGCGGTGCACGCCGGTTGCCACGACCAGGCCCTCGTGGACGAGAACGACCCGGTCGGCCCGGTCCAGCAGCAGCGGGGATGAGGTGAACATGATCGTGGTGCGTCCCCTCCGGATGTCCCGCAGGCCTTCGGCGATCCGTGCCTCGGTGTGCGAGTCGACGGCGGAGGTGGGTTCGTCCAGGACGAGCACCTCCGGGTCCGTGAACAGCGAGCGGGCCAGCGCGAGCCGCTGGCGCTGGCCGCCCGAGAGAGAGCGTCCCCGTTCGGTGATGTGGGCGTCCATCGGGCCGTCGGCCTCCAGCGAGCCCTGGACGAGGGCGTCGAGAACGTCCCCGCACTGGGCGGCCGTCAGTGCCCGCGCCGTGTCGACCTCACCCGAGGCCGGCACGTCGAACAGGTCGCGCAGGGAGCCCGACAGCAGCACCGGGTCCTTGTCCTGGACGAGGACGGCCGTGCGCGCGCTGTCCAGCGGCAGTTCGTCCAGGGGGACTCCGCCGAGCAGTACCGACGGGCCGTCCTCGCAGGGGTGTCCGCCGAGACGATCGGCCAGCCGCCCGGCGGTGTCGGGGTCGCCGCACACCACGGCGGTGAGCGCGGCGGCCGGGGCGAGCAGTCCCGTGGCCGGGTCGTACAGATCACCGCGGGGCAGGTCGGCGGCGCGCGATCCGCCCGCGTCCGTGGCCCGCTCCAGCGACAGCACACGCGCGGCACGCTTCGCGGACGGGCGGGAGAAGGAGTAGGCCATGGCGATCTCCTCGAAGTGCCTGAGGGGATACATCAGGACCATGACGGAGCTGTAGACGGTGACGAGTTCGCCGACGGTGATCCGTCCCTGGCGGGCAAGGTGGACACCGTAGAACACGACCGCGATCAGCAGCAGGCCCGGCAGCAGGACCTGGATGGCGCTGATCAGCGACCACATGCGGGCACTGCGTACGGCGGCCTGACGGACCTCCTGGGAGGCACGGCGGTAGCGGTCGAGGAAGAGTTCCTCGCCGCCGATGCCACGCAGTACCCGCAGGCCCGCCACGGTGTCGGAGGCCAGTTCGGTGGCGCGTCCGGCCTTCTCGCGCTGGATGTCGGCGCGATGCGTCGCGCGGGGCAGGAGGGGCAGCGCCGCGAAGGCGACGAAGGGCAGGCCCAGGGCGACGACGATGCCGAGGGCCGGCTGGTAGACCACCAGGCCGGCGCAGACGAAGACGACGGTGAGGGCGGCGGCCGAGAAGCGCGAGACGCCTTCGACGAACCAGCCGATCTTCTCGACGTCGCCCGTGGAGACGGCGACGACCTCACCGGCCGCGACCCGCCTGCTGAGCGCGGAGCCCAACTGCGAGGCTTTGCGGGCGAGGAGCTGCTGGACGCGGGCGGCCGCTGTGATCCAGTTGGTGACGGCGGCGCGGTGCAGGAAGGTGTCCCCGAGCGCGGTGGCGGCACCGAACAGGGCCATCAGGCCACCGGCGAGGGCGAGCCGTGTCCCGGAGCGGTCGATGACCGCCTCGATGGCGAACCCGACGCAGAACGGCTGCGCCGAGACGGCCATGAAGTGCAGCAGGCCCCAGGCCAAGGACGTGAGCTGGCCGCCCAGCTGGTTGCGTCCGAGCCACCACAGGAAGCGGGGTCCCGAGCGTACGTCCGGGACACCCGGGTCGGGATACGGAAGGTCTTGGATCTGCATGACGTCCCAGTGGCTCGTGTCAGGGATGGGGGAGGGACCGCGGTCGGCGGCGACAGCAAACCGTGAAAGGTTCGCTTCGCAGGGTGGTCAAAATCAACCCGTTTTCCACGGCACCGCACAGTTCCGGCTGTCGGGCGGCGCAGGGCGGGGAACCGGGCCTCCTCTCGAGTGATCCTCCTGGTGGGTACCGCCCTCGGCGGCGCGGCCGGATCCGCCGCCGTGCAGCCCCGACCCGCCGACATCCCGGCCGAGTTCGGCACGGACCGGCACGACCCCCTCACCACTGCCCCGTCCGTCACCAGCCCCGACACCCGCTCCTGCCGATTCACCGTCGCCGAGGCACAGTGCCGCGACTTCACGCCGTACCGGGGGACGTACACACCGCCGAAGGGCTGTGGCGACCGCTGGAGCAAGGTGGTGCTGCGGTTCGACGGCAAGGTCGGGGACGGCAGTTCGACCGGCTCGGCCACCTCCGCGTCGGCGGTGTCGAAATCTTCAACTGGCCGGAATCGCCCCCTTTCCGCGTGTGTGGACCGGCGGCTGTCCGATCCGTTCCTCTGGCAGGTGATTCCGGGCCCCGCGCCTTCGACATCAAGCCGATCGCCCCGACCTGATCCCCGTTATGTTCTTCGCGGTCCTGCAAGAGGGCCGCTGGCCTCCGGGCCCGGCATGACTGTGTCCCCCTGTCGAACGGATGACCTGGGGGGTGGTGT